>CAMLEX010000288.1 GCA_946479055.1 uncultured Bacteroidota bacterium
GTAAGGATAGTTGCTTTGCGCTGATGCAGGCTATCACTCTTGGATATACTCCAAAGGTTTTATTGAACGTATTGAATGAAGAAGGAAAAATTTCGCGGTCACATGGTATTCCTTCTTCGATTTTAGAAAAACAGGCTGATGCCGCCGGGCTTCCTGTTCATTTGATCAGTAGCTCATGGCAGGAATACGAAAAACATTTTACTAATTCATTATCTGTATTAAAAGATCAATACCAGCTTACTCATGCCGTGTTTGGCGATATTGATCTGCAGGCTCACCGGGATTGGGAAGAAAAGGTTTGTAAAAATGCGGGACTAACTGCTGTGCTTCCTTTATGGAAACAAGATAGAAGAGCATTGGTGATGCAGATGCTGGAAGGAGGGATTGAAACGATGATCGTTAGTTGTAATGAGGTGATGGGTGAACGTTTTATTGGTCGGCTTATCACTCCTTCATTGGTGGATGAGTTGGAGTTGTTAGGCATAGATGCCTGCGGGGAGAATGGGGAGTATCATACGTTGGTGTTGGATTGTCCGTTGTTTTCTTCAGGGATAAATGTAAGTGTTGGGGAAAAATTGAAGAATGAGAAGTATTGGTTTGGGAAGCTTCTTTAGTTGTTATTTACTTTTTTTCTTAACAAAAAAATTATACAAAAAAGTCAAGGACAAACGAATGGCTCCACCCGTTTGTCCGGCCAACGCACCTTGTCCATTTCATCTGTCTATACTTATTATGCTATTTGTTGTGATTGAGACAGGTTGCAGAAGGCTGCTTCCTGTTTTTCAAAGACACTGGAGGCGCTGCTTTTTCGCTGATAGTGTTTAGAGTAATGTAAGTTTTACAGAAAGCGAAAAAGAGGCGCTGGGAATTTACTTTTGATCATTTGAAGCTGGAGATACTTTTTTTATTTTTTTTGCTTGTTTATAAAACAAAACCCATTCGCTGGGCAAATGGGTTTTTAAATATTTATACTTTCTGTTGCCACTCATGTCATGTCCTGACAGAAATTGACACCATTTACTACGGTTTCCTTCAACTTTCTGGGCTGCTTAACATCAACCCACCCCAATTTCCTATATAATAAATTCTCCTAAATTCGCCCCTCCAGGGAGGGGAAGCTCACTTAGGACAAGACACCTCGCTTCTCACTTTTCACTTTTTACTTTTCACTATTCACAACTCACCATTCACCACTCCCCATCTAAGCTATTGTAAGCGCCGCTTTATTTCTTGTCAGATAGTTATATACTATTAAAATACCCGGCAGGAATACTAATGTAGCGATCAATGCATTTTTATAGAAAGGAAGACCGGCGGCGTAGCAGGTCATTAATCCACTGAAATCTTTTGTATAGGTTGCTTCAGTTGTGGCCATCCATACACTGAAGTTGGATAGAAGGAAGAATACAGTGGGTGCGGCAATGGCACCTGTGAGCAGGCTGCTCATGTTTCTGCCTTTTAATGCCCAGCCTATTAATGTTGCAGATAACAGAATAGCATAGTTTTTCCATTGACCACCGTAAAAACCCGCATAGGGAAACAGATCCTGGATATATAATAGTTGTATTATTACATCGCTGATAAATAAAGCCAGCAAGGGTAACAGGAAGGAGACATCTTTTTGTTTTATGATTAATCCTGAGAATAAAGCGATGGCGATCACCGGCGAAAAACCTGACCAGTCAAGATCGGGCCCGAAGAAATATTTGCAGGCGGTGGCCAATCCTGCCAGGATCAGAGTAAAAATTATTAATCTTCCGTTGTTCCGCATATTGAGTAGTTGAACGATAAATGAACTATTTGAAAGTACATAGCAAATTTAAAAGAATTAAAGCGATTTCCTGTCTATTTATCAGACCCCGCTGACAGGAACACCGGCCTTAAATAACCATGCCGGTTCAGTGGCCGATAAACGGATTTCATTGCCTGGTAAAACAATGGCAGAAGGCTGACCTTTTTTCAGGATGACTTTATTCGCTCTGTTTGTGATTTCCACTTGCCCATCTACCAGTAGCAATATCTCAGCTGTACGGGGAACAAAAGAAACACTGTCTCCATTATGTAAGATAAAACTGCTTAATTCAAAATCCGGTGCCGGTGTTTTATAGATCAATTCAGCGCCGGCCTTCTCCCCTTTTATTATTTTGGGATGAGTGGCTTCACATTTTACATGTTTCAGCAATTCGGGCACATCAATATGTTTATTGGTCAAACCGCCCCGCAATACATTATCGGAACTGGCCATGATCTCTATATTCTGGCCTTCAAGGTAAGCATGCGGTACACCTGCATCCTGGAAGACGGCTTCTCCCCTATGCAACTCAACCAAATTAAAAAGATAAACAGAAAAAATGCCCCTGTCTGTTTTGCCGGGTTGAGAAAATGTCAATGCTCCTTTTGCAGCCCAATAATCTTCCTGCGATCTTTTTAATTTATTTTCTTTATACAAGGGAATGATCCGGTCAAGCAAGGGTTGCAATTGTGCATTCACTTGTTCCTGCGGTAGCTCCATTACATATTTGTATAAACCTTTATACCCTGATTGTTCAAATAAGGATAATAATGACCTTAGCTCCGGAACCCTGGTTAATACGTCCTTCATTTCTTTTTCCGGTTTAAACCCATGTAACAACCAGAAATCTCCCATTGCTACCATCAATTCCGGCTTGTGATTATCGTCTTTGTAATTCCGTTGCGGAGAATCTATTGGAACTCTCTTCGCATTTTCGTCAGCAAAATCTTTTACCGCATCAGCTTTGGAAGGATGCACCTGTATAGAAAGCATATCTTTTACATCCAATGCTTTCAGCAGGTACGGCATGGTCCCAAAACGGCGGGAAACATAATCACCCAAAGCGGTTGGCGATGCTGTAGAAAAAAAATCACGAAGCAAACGATGTGACCCATCAGCGGCTATCACGTGGCAATCAGCCTGGGGATGAATACCCAGCCAATATTCAGCAAAAGGTTTATTCGTTTCATTCGTTATATTCAATAGGGAAGGAATAAAAGTAGTTCCACCCCAGTCATAATGTTTCACTGTTCCTGTCAATTGTCCTATAGTATCCATAAAAAAATATTTAACTTAAAGACAAATATACTGCATGGCTTTACATAACACATTGGGAGTTGATGGTGAAAACCTGGCTGCAGAATGGTTAAAAAACAAAGAGTATCAAATACTGCACCGCAACTGGCGCCATTCCCATTTTGAGATCGACATTATTGCATCAAAAAATAAAATGCTCCATTTTGTGGAAGTGAAATGCAGAAATGCTTCTCCGTTTGGTTTTCCTGAAGACAGTGTAACAAAGAAAAAATTCAAAAACCTGAAAATGGCTGCTGATGAATTTCTTTTTCGGAATCCGGGGCACCGATGGATTCAATACGATATACTTTCTATCACATTATATAAGAATAAAGAACCCGAGTTTTTTTTATTGGAAGATGTGTTTTTGTAGAAATTGTTTCTCGTTTATTCGTTATATCGTTTCTCGTTTCGTGAGCTTTCACTATGCATTTATTTTTGCCATCATCTTTTCAACCAGCTTAAAGGTAGCAGGGCAATATTCAATGTTCTGTTTATGCACATGTGCATAGTCACTGAATTTTTTTGTGAGATGAGGAAATCCTGCACAATCGGCGGGCCTTATCGCATAAATACTGCATTTATTATCTTTCAAATTGAGGAATTGGCAGGGCTGTTTTTTATTCATCCAGTCGCCATCTTTTTTTCTTTCCTTATGCAGCCATTGTTTTTTAAACTCGTCGACAGTCTGGCCAAAATGGGCTGATATTCTTTTAAGGTCGGCCGGGGTAAACGTTGGCGTCATAGTCTTGCAACAGTTAGCACAGCTAAGACAATCCACTTCCTGCCATACTTCCTTTTCCAATGCGATGGTTAAGCTATTCAGTCTTTTTGGCGGATCTTTTTCAAGTTTGGTCAGAAATCTTCTGAAACTACGTTTGGCTTGACCCACTTTTTTTTTGAAGGAACGGAGGTTCACAGGCTTTATCTCACTCATGGGCCGAAGGTAAAATATTTTTATTACCGGAAAGTTTTCCAATGGCTATTTTTGTTTGATCACAAACCAATAAATATGAGATTACTTATTATCCCGTTTGCAGTTCTTATTATGATTGCCTGGACATTCGGTTCCTGCAAGTCTTCACCGTCAGGTCCTCCAACTTTTTGCGATACGTCCTGCCTGAAAGATTCGATCAAGTTTACCAAGGTAGAACATCCGCTGAAACCTTATGTTTTTATCAGCGCTGCCAACTGTGTTGCGGATACAATTACCTGGAGTTTTATTGACATGGGTATAAACCGGAAAATGGGACTGTCCGACCTGGTAGGAACAGAAGTGAAACTTAACAAAGACAATGTAAGTTGCTTTATTAAAGATACCAGCTATGCATGGGTGTTATTCAATGATTGCAGCAATGGCCGTGGCTATTCCTTAAAAATTCCTTTTAATAAAAAAGAAAACCTCGGGAGAAAAAGCAGCGCCATCAATAAGTTTGATCCCAAATTTTCAGTTGCTGAAGGAATCGTAGCTTATTCCGACCGTGGAAATCTTTTTGTAGAAGACATGGCAACAGGCAAAACAGCGATGATGACCTTTGGAGCAAAACTGGATATAGATTATGATGCGATACACGAAACGATAGATTCCGTGAATGTAACGCCAACCCATCTATGGGCAAAAGTAAAGCTGGGCAATGAATGGAAAACGTTTGAAAAAGATATAACGTTAAAGTAAACGCTTTTAATGTTGCGTTGATAGTTGTTGGACTATGATAACTTCAAACTCGTCATTGCGACTGCGAACAACGTGAAGCAGGAAGCAAAAACCTCAAACCATAACCTTTCGTGTGGGACAGTTATAAAAAGGGATTTAAAGCCTATTTGCAATTGGAGAAATCACTCTCTGATAACTCAGTAGAAGCCTATCTGCGGGATATTGATAAATTGACGCAATACCTGCAGGAGGCTTCTTCGCTAAAAACACCTGCTGATATTGAATTAAAGGATCTGCAGCATTTCATAAAATGGATTGCGGAATTAGGAATGACACCTTCTTCTCAGGCAAGGATCATTTCGGGTATCAAAGCGTTTTATAAATATTGCCTGCTTGAACATATATCCCGCACCGATCCCACTACTTTATTAGAAGCTCCCAAACTAAAACGATCATTACCTGATATCCTGAGTTTTGATGAAATAGAAAATATTATTTCACAAATTGATCTGAGCAAACCCGAAGGTGGCCGTAATAAAGCTATCCTGGAAACAATGTATAGTTGTGGCCTTCGTGTCAGCGAAACCGTAAACCTGAAAATATCACAGCTTTATTTAGACGTAGGTTTTATCCGTGTTATAGGTAAAGGCGATAAAGAAAGATTGGTACCCATTGGCAATAGCGCCATTCATTTTATTTCAATTTATAAAAATGAGATCCGGGTTCATACACAACCCAAACATGGCAATGAGGATATACTTTTTCTCAATAGCCGCGGTACCAAACTTTCAAGGGTAATGATCTTCCTGATCATAAAAGACCTGGTAAGAAAAGCGGGCATTAAAAAAACAGTTTCTCCTCATACACTTCGTCATTCGTTTGCCACGCATTTGGTGGAAGGTGGCGCCGATCTTCGTGCCGTTCAGGAAATGCTGGGACATGAAAGCATTACAACAACAGAAATCTATACGCATCTTGATCGTGAATTCTTAAGAAAAACATTGGAGCAGTTTCATCCGGGGTTTAAGGGATAGATGAAAAGCGGAATAACACCGTATCTAACTAAGTTAAGTCTTGGGAGAAGTCAAAGCATTACCCATTTTTATCGCAATTTATTCATAGTCGCTATTTTTCTAACTAGCGTGTATCATCAGGTTGGGAAGAACCCATGTCCCAGCGGGACATTTTGTGGGAAGCAGTAGCAACCCATGCAAAATAGGAATTTCTAACGTTCCCATTGGAACGTTTCGTGCGTTTATCGCAAGGCATCACCAATCAGTGGCCTTTTTAAATTCAAACTTCTTTTTGAGGAACATGTTTCATTGAACATGCAAATTTATATTCATCGAATAGCACCATGCGTCCCGCAGGGACGCTAGAACACTTTCTATCTTTCTACTACCCATGATGTGTTCCTCTGGAACATATCGCAACGGTTCGTATATTTAATAACCTTATTCTTTCATTTATGTCAAATACCTACACACAACTCCATATTCAATTTGTATTTGCAGTGAAATATCGTGCTGCCCTTATTCAAAAAGAATGGAAAGGAAGATTGCATCAATATATAACAGGTATATTCCAGGCGAACGAGCATAAGGTACTTCAAATAAATAGTGTGTGTGATCATATCCATATTTTCATAGGCATGCGGCCCAATCAATCTATATCTGCATTGGTGCAAAATGTAAAAACAGAAAGCAGCAAATGGATAAAAGCTGAAAAGCTCTGTTCATCATCTTTTGCATGGCAGGAAGGCTATGGTGCTTTTTCTTACTCAAGAAGTCATGTGCCGGCTGTAATTCGTTATATTCAAAACCAGGAGGCCCATCATAAGAAAGAAACATTTTCAGATGAATACAGGCGTTTGCTAAAAGCATTTGAAATAGACTACGAAGAACAACATATTTTTAAAGAACCTGTATGAGTACATTTTACGTGTAATATCCGGGCTCTTGATCGTGAATTCTTAAGAAAAACATTGGAGCA
>CAMLEX010000289.1 GCA_946479055.1 uncultured Bacteroidota bacterium
TTTTGCAGACCACTCAATGGCCTGCTGTATGAGTTTACGGAAATTCGGATTGGAATAACCAGAGGGGCCGTGACCCAACTGTACATATATGACATCCGAATTCCCGTAATGATTGATCCAGCCTAGGTAGCGCATACTTTTGGGGTGCGTAGTGCTGAACAAAGGTTTGACATGCGGTAATATTTCAACGCCACCATACACTTCATCTACTATTTCAAAATTACTGATGCCCTGGGTCACGGGATGCTTTTTGTCTTCCACTTTCACGGGAATGTTCACACCGTGTTCATAGCTGGCTTTCAGGCTATCGCCATTTACAACCACGGGATGAGTGTGGTATTGGCCGCCTACGATCTTTATGAATTCAGGCCAGTTTTGGTACGACACCAACGCATGATGGAGGAAAATCATGGATGCGCCTTTTTTTAGCAAGCTGATGTAGCCCTCCTGCTGCGCGGGAGAGATGGAATCGACCATATCGTAAAACACGAGCACATCATACCGGCTTACTTCAGGTGAAGTGATGAGCGCATTGGCCTGTGGCTGAACCAGGGTATCGTATGTAATGGAAGGAATGGAATTAAAAACTTCATAAAAAGGCTCGTGTTTAAATCCATGTCCGCCGCTTATGACAAGGACCCTGATCTTCTGCTGCTGCGCAAAAGAGAAATGAGTACATCCTGCGAGCATAACCAAGAGCATGAAAGCTGTAGTCAAAAAAGAGGGATTTTTTTTCATACGGTTAAAATACAAATTTTTATTCAGCACTTATATTAATGAGATTACCGGCAATTTTGTAATGCTAGTTCTGTTTTAGATGGCAAAATTCTTGCATAGTGGAAAGAAAAAAAATCATTCTTTTAGATGTAGAACCACTTTTGCGTTCTTCTGTTCAGTGGAGGAGATAAAAACTTCGTAGCGTTTGCTGCCAGCGGTTATTATCATTACTGATGTATTGGGCGGAATAGAACCCAGGTTCTCCGCAACCATAACCAACTCATGATATGGTTTTGCTGCATTGACGTCTATCCGAAATGTTATAGGTTTCTCAGACAGTCGGGCATGTGATATCAGCAGCACATTGTTATGATAAATACTGACTGTGTCACCATCTATTTCACCATTGTCATAGAGATCAAGTCTGATTTCGCCGGCTTCTGTTTCAAGTTGTTTGATCAATGGATTAGTTCTGGTTGCCAGAACTGGTGGTGGTGACGGAAAAATTGGCCTACCCTGT
Organism: uncultured Bacteroidota bacterium; assembly: GCA_946479055.1. The sequence continues at coordinate 1,238 of CAMLEX010000289.1, forward strand.
TTTATTACCGGGGAATTTATCGTCGCGATTGCTTTCGTTTTTTCTCTTGTTTCGGTTTGTGTCTTTATCGTTACAGGTGGAGGTATTGCTTTTTTCGGCGTTTTTTTTATTGTTACGGGCTGCTTTTTGACTTCGACTGTTTTTTTAGGCGTAACTGAAGCTGCCCGTGTTGGTATTATACATTCGCGAATGGTAATATCATCTAACGCAAAGTCGTTTCCACAGCCTCCGGGGGCATTGTTGATCATGATTAGGGTTAAAGATGTTTCTGTCGAAGGAGTCGTAAAAAGAGCCCGATACTGTGTCCAGCCTGGTGCATGACGTCGAGCCACCTCACCGGTGCCAAACTGCGCTATGGATTTTCCGGACAGTGTTTCCAGCCACATAGTAATATTGGGCAATAATGGATAGGGGCATTTATCGCTGATTTTACACACATTCATCATCCATACTGAAAACTCATAGGTTGTGCCTCCCTTTAAACCGTTTAGAGCTGTCCTAAAAAAAGTGCCCTTATCATACGATGAATTCACAAGCATCATATTGCCGTCTACATCGCCGGATGTATGGTCTTCAGTCAGTCTAAACCAATCGCCCCGAAAGCAATCACTTGTATAGGAGGTATAAGTATAATGACCATCGGTGGGACAATAATTTTCCACCCGTTCGTAATTGGAAGGCATAACAGCATTCACATCCCGGACATTTCCCGTTCCAAAATGAATCGTGATAACAGGTTCTTTAAACGTCCAGGTAGCCAATTGCGCTTTCGCTTGAAAGACGAAAAAACACATCAATACTAAAAAATGCGACTTTTTCAAACCTTCAGATTCTATACTAGTAATTTACTGAAATCCTGATTTTATTGTTAGGAAGAATGTATGAATGGTAATTAGAAAAAGGATTTTGATACATCCGTAATCTGCTTCCTATAATATAGTTTTATTTACTGACGGATTTGCGGTAAAAACTATTTTTCGTTACATGTGGCGGTAGGATATTGAAATCATACAATTCATCGCATCAAGTTATAAAAATAACAGGTACTTTTATTTTTCATTATAACAAGGTGAACGTCGTAAAGGTGGAAGAAATCTGAAGCGTATTTTTTCAATTAAATGTGGGTATTTTTTCTCTTGTATGATGTTACTTCAGGCCTTAGATTTGTATCAGAAGTTGTTGATACAGTCATTCTATCCAATATCATCTGAAAACCGAATCCAACAATCCTGAACAACCAAAGTCAACTTCTTCCTTTTACCGTCCAGTAAAAAAAATTAAAGGTCATTGCTCATTGCAATGACCTTTTTTAATTGTTTACAGGCTGCTATCATTTTGATAGTAGTATAGAATTCTTTAAATTGGGTTTCCAACTTAAAATATGGCCACGTACCCAAAGAAGATTTTGTGTGTAGATGATGATCATGATGATTGTTTCTTACTACAGAAATCTATTCAGCAGCTTTCGGATATTGTTGTTGAACATGCCTATGAGGGAGAAGAGGCTCTGAAGGTTTTAGAAAATCAAAAACTGTCCGGGGATTTTCCCTGCCTGATTGTAATGGACATTAATATGCCTTTGATGGATGGGATAAAAACAATAGAGTGCATTAAAAAAGACGATCAGTTAAAAAATATTCAGATAGTGGTCTTCAGCACCTCTTTAAAAACACTTGACGAGGAATACATAAAAAAGCAAAACATTGAGGCCCTTACCAAGCCATTAGAATGGTCCTCTTATAAGGAGATTGCCAAAAAATTATTGACCTATTGTGAATAAGAAGTTTGTCCATTTCATTCTTCGTCAAGATAAAGGCAATACTGTGATCAAGAGAGGTATGTTCTTGTTGCTCATCAATAAATCATTACCTGTCGTCGATCCTAAAAAAAATAGCTCCCGCGTATATGGTCATTAGTCCCTGCAATAATCTCTGTTCGCCCCATTTTTTAACTGCCGTATTCTTTTTGTTTATTTTGGCCTGGTAGTCGGCACACATAAAAAAAGGCGGAAAACCACTCCGCCTTTAAATCCACCACTGTAGTTAACCATACCCACCTCGGTCTGGTTAACTATTGTAAGGTTATAAACAGCTTAACACAGTATTTAGTATGTATATAAAATATGTTTCCCTAAAAGTCAATCAATATGGGTAAAAGTATAAGTCTCCTACCGTAAACTTTCTTATACTTATTACGAGGCACTCAGATGAAGTGGCTTTAAGTACCTTTTTTTTGCCACTAGTTCCTTAATTCGACATCAACAAAAAAGATGCACTTCCGCACACCCTCCTTTTAAAATAAGACCGAATTATACAACAACACAGTTACATTCCGGCAGCAGGTAAGCTCAGGTTATTAGTAACGACATAGTGATTTTGTGCGAACCTGGTCAGCGAGCAAAAAAAGCAGGCAATAAAAAATGTACATTAATAAAATTCAAAAAAACGACTGCATCGTTCAATGCGGTCGTTTTATGCTGTTAACTATTTCTTACACTTTTTTGTATTGTGGGATCTCCCACTGATTGGTAGCGGAATTGTAGTAATACTTTTCTTCGTAGTCATAGGTTGCTACAGCCAGTATCCAGAGTTCTCCGGCTTCCTTTCGCGTTAAACTGTTTTCTTCCTTTTTCATGAATGCATCAATCTTTTTAATTGTTGCATTATAATCTTTTTCATTTTCGATTTTAATTTTACGATTAGCCATAAAACGATTTTTAATAAGACTATCAATCATTAGATCAAAAAACGGTAGAAGAGTTAAAAAAATCGCCACCTTCCGACATACAACTTTCGGTGTCCAATTGCCACTTCCCGCAGTACTTGCCCGGTCGCAACGGCGGCAATTGCCGGTCACTTGCTCCTGAACAACAAACTGCTGGCCCACCACGCCTGGCTGAAACAAACTATTGACTCCGGTTATTGCCGGGCACAGCCGGCATCAGGCAATGAAAGTATAATTGGTTATTACAGGATAAAAATCACTCATTCTTCATGCCGCCACCGGAAAACTACATAAAATATCCGCCGGCTTACTTCCCTGCGGCATCCATACCATACCACCAAGCTTATCAGCCAGCAGCTGCAAATGCTGCAAGCCCGATAACACGGCATAGTTGTGAATAGCTGTTGCATCTTTCACATACAGGATCACTTCACCTCTGCTCTTTGCCGCAGATATATGTATGCAGTTATTACGACTGAGACGGGCGGTAACATACAGCAAGCTGCCCAGCAACGTACAAAGAATATCCTTATCCGTGTGCACGGTTAATTCATCGGAAATGTCGTTCACAAAAAAACTGTGCTTTTTAACAGCTACAGGCTGGTAGGACACGAGTAACTGTTTAATCATTTGCTTCAGCGAAAAGGATTGCGCTGTTTCGCAGAAGGGATTATTATAAGCGTTCATACCAAAGGTTTTTAATTTTAGAAAATAAAACTGGTACGGATTAATGTCGAAGTGCTGAGGAACTACGTATACAAAGCAAGCACATAACAGGAGGGAAAAAAATAGTAGGTTCTATTTTTATCTTGTAGCGTAACGCTTACGCAAAAGCACTTAGTTAATCATACCGAGAACTGAAAAGAAATTCCATCCGGGTGTCTATTTGCATCAGCTATAATGGGTCTGGCGGGATCCTCGGGTTGGCACTTTTTTCTCCAATTCCCTTTGTAAAAACGCAGCAAAATTCTCTTTCATGGAATATAAAACAAACTATGGGGCACTGCAGGCAAATTGAAATGTTGAAAGGTTATTGATAAATCATTATCGCAATGCACCCCCGGGCGCCCTCCTTAGCTATGATGGAGCGTTTGCCCGCTTTGTCCTGGTTGCTAAAGCAATCTTTGCCGGATGATATCAACAAAAAGCATCCAAAGGGCTACTGTTACCGGCAGTGCCATGCCCATTTAGGAATTTGGTAGTGGAGTGAAACACAAAATCAACGCCATACTTAAATGGTTGTTGCTGATCGGGCTGCTATTATATTCCCCCACAAGCTTAGCAGCGTCTATTATACAGGGACAAACGTAAACATCCACTTTTCCGGATTTTGCCAATCCGTTCCTTTAAAGCTACCAATTGGCGACTTTATCAGCACATCATTCCATCCTTTTTTCAATAAGATTTTCGTTGGCGTACGGTATTCATATCCTTCATCAATTAATGGATTTTCTGAATTCCCTTTTTGCCCGCCCCTTTTCCAATCCGGAGAATCGATCAATTTTCCATTAACCCAAACTTTACTTTGGTGATTATCCCAGGTACCAGGTTTTGGTGAATCAGTAGCAGGGGAACGGGATAAATTATTAAACCCTATCCAGAAATTTTCAACTTTCTCTTCATCACTCCATATTTGAGTACTGGCATACCAGGTGGTGTTTTCTTTAGGATCATCCAAAACAGCTTTTATTAATGTAGCCCACCAATGACGCCATATGATCGTGCCGCCAACTGCTTTTTTTGATGCCTGCATTTTATTTACATCACTTTTTTCTGGCAGAAATTGTCTGGACAGTTCACCGCCATTATCATAAGGTCCGTACAATTTCCATTGGATAGCTGATTGTCTTGCATACGGAAAAGGAAGTCCCGAAAAATTATCTTGCTGCTGATCCAGCAAACGACCTTCAAATTCAATAAACTCATTTACTGGTTTTGCCCCCGGTTCGCCAATATTGGCAACCCATCCCTTATAACCACCACCTCGCCAGGTTCTTTCCGCAAATGCAAGTATTCCAGGATAAACAGGGTTCATCCTTTGTACGTCATCTTCTTTAGCAACAGCTCTGTCGTGCCACATGCATAATGTGCCACCCAACAATGACGCATCGCTCTTTTCTTTATTGCCGATCATCCTGTTGAAGATGGTGACAACACTTTCCAACGGATCCATATGATTCAGATATAAGTGCCGGGAATCTATAAATTGAATGGTTTTATTTGCTGACACATGAGCATTATCGTCCATCCACATTTGCCGGATAGTATTATCCGTAAAATTTCCACCAGGCTCCCAGCCGATCACTTTTTTTCCAAAACTTTCCACATAAGCCGTTACTTCCGGCACAAAATTTTTGTTTGTGATCTTTGCCTCATCGGCGCCAATATGCAAATAAGGTATGTCATAAGTGGTACAAAATTCTTTCAGGATATTTTTTATATAAACCATTCCCGAATCAGATTGCATATCGGTTTTCATCGCTCTTTTAAAAGCGGCGCTATGACCGGGCATATCAATTTCAGGAACAAAAGTTATATACCTTTCTTTACAAAATGTGATCAGCTCTTTAATGTCGGATTCAGAATAATACATTCCTTTATTGCGCAACATAATTTCCGGCGCTGTCAGTTGAGGATATTGTTTACTGGCTATTCTCCAGGCAATATCTTCAGTGGGATGAAAATGAAAAATATTAAGTTTATATTTCGCCATTATATCTATCTGCTGTTTCAGCAAATCCATAGATTGATAATTT
>CAMLEX010000290.1 GCA_946479055.1 uncultured Bacteroidota bacterium
CGCTGTTGCTTGCACATAACCATTCCTTCAACGGCACACATGCACCGGAATAAACAGGCAGACTACCAATGAAAACAGCCGGACCGGACCGGAAAAAGAAAGCTGTAACCAATAACTTATTCCCTCTTTTTAAGTATTGGCTGTAAACCAAAAATCAGTAGTTTCGCCCCATTCAATTTTATTTATGAAGTTTATTGTATCGTCATCCTCTTTGTTGAAACAACTGCAGCATATTGCCGGTGTTATTAATGCCAATACGGTATTGCCTATTCTTGAAGATTTTTTGTTTGAAATAGAAAAAAACAAACTGACCGTAGTAGCTACCGACCTGGAAACCGTGATGCGGATACAACTGGATATCGAAGCCAAAGACAGTGGTAAAGTTTGTATTCCCGGAAAGATCTTACTGGACTCCTTGAAAAATATTCCCGACCAGCCACTCACTTTCACAATCGATAAAAATTTTGGTGTTGAAATTACCAGCGATAATGGTAAGTATAAAGTAATGGGTGAAAATCCGGACAATTTCCCCAAAGAACCTGCAGCTGACGATACTACTTCTTTTACCTTGACCGCTTCTGCACTGGTAACTGCTATCAATAAAACATTATTTGCTACCAGCAATGATGATCTGCGCCCGGCTATGACCGGCGTGTTTTTTGAACTGGATAAAAAAGGCTTGCAATGTGTTGCTACCGATGCACATCGCCTGGTACGCTACAAAAGAAAAGATGTCAGTTGCCCTAAAAGCGATTCTTTTATCGTTCCCCGAAAACCACTCAATTTATTAAAAGCAGCAATTCCTTTTAATGAGGATGAACTGACTGTCAGCTATAACGGTAATCACCTGTTTGTAAAACATGGCACGACTCAAATGAGTTGTCGGTTGATCGATGCCCGTTTCCCTGATTATAAAGTGGTGATCCCCGCTGATAATCCTTACCGGTTGACAGTAAATAAAAATGATTTTCAAAGTGCTTTACGACGTGTAAGCATTTTCAGTAATAAAAGCACCAACCAGGTAGCTTTGAATATCAGTGGCAGCGAGTTGCAACTGGCAGCCCAGGATGTTGATTTTAGTTTTGAAGGAAATGAAAGAATGAAATGCCAGTACAATGGTGAAGATCTTGTCATTGCTTTCAATGCCAAATTTTTGATAGAAATGCTAAATGCAGCTGATGGAGACGAAGTAAATCTTGAATTGTCTACACCCACAAAAGCTGGTCTTATCAAACCAACTGACCAGGATGAAAATGAAGAATTGCTGATGCTGGTGATGCCGTTGATGTTGAATCAATAGTCTGAACCGGGATTTATGAGATTAATGGGATTATGAGGATATTTGGGGCTCTCTGTTTTAGAGAGCTTCTTTTTTTAACTATAGTATTGATGAAGTTTGTTTTGCTGTGTTCCTTTGATAATTACATTCCTGCTCATATTGCACAGGGTAGGTTAAAAGAAGAATTTATCAACTGCTATTTACAAGATGAGTACAGTGTTACCATTGATCCTTTTCTTTCCAATGCTATCGGCGGCATCAAGCTGATGGTTGCAGAAACTCAACTAGAAAGGGCGAGGGAAATTCTGGAGAACCAGGATTTACAGGGTTAGAATGGATTACGAATATAAAAAAGTGAAAAATGCCTGAAATCTTTACATTATTTTATTCCCCACTATTGCGTTGACGAATTCCGGTTCTTAGAATTCCTTCAGTAGAAGTTCGGTTTTTTTCTTAACTTCCAATAAGTCCTTTTTAGTCCGACAAATCGTGGTTCTGTATGTGGGAGAATATCATTGATTATTTTTCAACGCTGGAACAGCGGCCGATGGAGAGAATGGCTATTCTTGTCGGGGGGCTTCTATTGTTCTGGATCATTGAGGGTGCTATTCCGCTGGTTTCCTTGCATTATAAAAAGAATAAGCTGAAACATGCCGCAGTAAATTTCGGCTTTACCATTATTCATCTTGTCATTCATACATTCCTGGCCATTTTTATTGTAACACTTTCTGATTGGTGTAAGGATACCGGGTTTGGGTTGGTGTATTGGTTCAATGCGAATATATTGATGACAATAATTATTGGCGTATTGGCTTTGGATTTCAGTAGTTGGTTGGTGCATCTTGTTATGCACAAGACACCGGTACTATGGCGCTTCCATCTTATTCATCATAGCGATAACAATGTGGATGTGACCACCGGCCTTCGTCATCACCCCGGTGATAGCTTGTTACGTGGGATTTTTTTTCTATTATTAATTTTCATTTCTGGTGCGCCAATGTATAGTGTCATGATTTATCAAACACTGGTAGTACTTTCTACAGCCTTTACACATGCCAATATCAGCTTACCTAAAAAGCTGGACCAGGCTTTAAGTTTTATCCTGGTTTCTCCTAACATGCATAAAGTGCATCATCATTGGAAACAGCCTTACACGGATAGCAATTACGGAGCAGTTTTTTCTTTCTGGGACAGGTTGCTCGGGACATTTATGAAACTGGATACAAAAGATATCCATTATGGGCTTGACCGCTATTATCCGAATGAAAAGGATGAGGATTTTATAGCCTTGATAAAGCACCCATTCAAGCACCACGATTAAATGGATTTAAAAAGATTATTGTGAAATAATCGAACTTTCCTCAAATTTGAGCCTGTCGGCTAATTCTTATTTTGAAGTGCTGAGGTAAATTTCCATTGGACTTACCCAATATCGAAGCCTTTGTGCTCTTTGCGTATTTTTCTTGGCGATCTTTGCGGTAAAAAAAAATTTAACCGCAAAGGATGCAAAGTTTTTCGCAAAGATCCGCTAAGGAATTATAGACCGTTACAACTCTTTTAATTCCTTTTTTTGCATTGTTTGAGATTAAATTTATCAAAATAGCACCTCAAAATAAGAATTGGCCCAACCTGTCCAAAATTTAGAACATTTTTAAAAAAATATTAATGCTTTATCCCCCTGATAAAAAATCATCTTCTCCTGATAATCCGTTAAACAATCCAAAAAATCGTGGTTCTATTATCGCAATGATACCGGCCCGCTATGCGGCCACAAGATTTCCTGCTAAGCTGATGCAATTATTAGGTGACAAAACAGTTATCCGTCATACTTATGATGCAACAGTTGCTACAAAGTTGTTTGATGAAGTTGTTGTTGTTACCGACAGCGATATCATTTATAATGAAATAACAACGCATGGTGGAAAAGCGGTTATGAGTAAGAAAAATCATGAAAGTGGCAGCGACCGTATTGCCGAAGCGATTGCTGATATGGATGTGGATGTTATAATCAATGTTCAGGGCGATGAGCCTTTTATTAAAAAAGAACCGTTGGAAAAATTAGTCCGCCTGTTTGATGACCCATCTGTACAGGTAGGGTCTTTAATGAGAAAAATTGAAGGCAGCAATGAGTTAACGAAAAGCAGTAGCGTAAAAGTAGTGGTGAATAAAAACAATGATGCGCTTTATTTCAGCAGGAGTGTTATTCCTTTTGCTGCCAATGCTTCCATTGATGCGCCTTATTATTTACATGTTGGTGTTTATGGTTTTCGTAAAGAACCCCTTTTGAATTTCACACAATGGCCTGCAGCAAAACTGGAACAGGTAGAAAAGCTGGAACAATTACGCTATTTGGAAAATGGTGTTTCTATACGAATGGCCCTGGTTGATTTCCAAAGTGTCGCTATTGATACGCCGGAAGATTTAGAGAGAGCGGAACAGTTGTTGTAATACGTTTCATTAAATTCCTTTATAACTCTTTCGATTTATCCCGATCATTGGTCCCGGTATTATTTTCTTGAATTTTTTCCATTAATTTTTGCACAATATGCAAATTATTATTTAAGAATAAAACCCCCTATTCATACGCCTGTTCAAAGTAAAAAATAATCCCTCCTTATCTTTACCCTTATTTGCTACCAAACAATTTTGAATGAAGCTCCTGAAGCAATTGTATCAATATCTCCTTCATTACCTGCGCACAAAGATCAGCCGTGTACAATACATCATGGTGATCGCAACTTTGGTGGGACTTTTTTCAGGACTTGCCGCTGTGTTATTAAAAACAACTGTACATTATATCCAGCATTGGATTAAAAGTATTCCAGTCAGCCATTTCGCCTACCTGTTATTTCCAGTTATAGGGCTGGTGCTTACCGTTTGGTTGGTACATAAATTTTTAGGGGGCGCTATCGAAAAGGGTATTGCCATGGTTTTGCGGTCTATTGCCCGAAGGTCTTCTTTTATTCCGCTTCGGCATACTTATCAGCATATTCTTACCAGTTCACTTACGGTTGGGCTTGGCGGTTCGGTTGGCCTGGAAGCTCCTATTGTTGCTACCGGCTCTGCTATCGGTTCTAATACAGCACGGATCAGCGATCTCAATTACCGGGAAAGAACATTATTGATCGCCTGTGGCGCTGCAGCTGGTATTGCTGCCGTATTTAATGCCCCCATTGCCGGGGTGATCTTTGCCATTGAAGTATTACTGACTGAAACCGTTGTGAGTTACTTTATTCCTCTTATCATTTCGTCCGTAATTGGAGTATTGTGTTCTAAGATTATACTGGACGAATCCTGGCTATTCAATTTCGTCTTGCAGCAACATTTTAATTACAGGAATGTGCCGCATTATATTGTATTGGGAGTATTGGCTGGTTTTATTTCACTGTATTATGCAAAAGCATTTACCCGTTGTGAAAAAAGATTGCATCATTGGAAAGTCAACCCTTATGCAAAAGCCGTATTTGGTGGATTTCTGTTAATGGCTCTTTATTTTATATTTCCTCCTTTGTTTGGTGAAGGATATGATAATGTAAAATTGCTGGCCAATGGTATGGCCGACCGCATCAATAATGATAACAGGTTTTTTGCTTTGCTGAATGAAAACTGGTCGCTGGTACTGGTAGCAGGACTTATAGTTGTATTAAAACCAATTGCAGCATCCATTACTATTGGCAGTGGTGGTAATGGCGGCAACTTCGCACCTTCTTTATTCAGCGGCGCATACCTTGGTTTCTTTTATTCAAAACTGGTCAACAATACGGGTTGGATGAAAATACCAGAAGGAAATTTTAGCCTGGTAGGTATGGCCGGTGTTTTGAGTGGAGTCATGTATTGTCCTCTGTCCGCTATTTTCCTGATTGCCGAAATAACGAATGGTTATGAATTATTCATTCCGCTGATGATCGTTTCCTCCATCTCATTTTTTATAGTGAAAAGTTATGAACCCTACTATATGGAAATAAAACAACTGGCGAAAGAAGGGCAGGTGTTCACTTATAAAAAAGAAAAAAATATCCTGACATCAATTCAGTTAGATGAAATGGTGCAGGATAAATATGAGTCGATCAGTATGGACAAAAAACTCCGTGACCTGGTAGAGCTGATCAAGCGAAGTGAAAAAAATATTTTCGCCGTACATGACGAAAAAAATCGCTTTACCGGCATTATTGAGTTGAATGATATCAAGCAGCAAATTTTTCGCCCCGACCGGTTTGATGTTGTTTATATAAAATCGTTGCTAAAAAAACCAGCCGGCATACTGTATGAAAATGATGATATGCATACGGTAATGGAAAAGTTTGATATTACTCAAAGCTGGTATCTCCCGGTATTGAATACAGAAAAAAAATTTATTGGCTTTATTTCCAAGACAAAAGTTTTTAATAAGTACAGGGAGATCTTATCATCGCAGGGGGATCTGTACGAATAAGATTGTGGTTGGTTTTTCAATGTGCTATATTTCTTCAGTCATTCTTTTCAACTGGTAGCGGAATGCTTCGTTCACCAGCCTCAGCGGTTGATTAATCTTTTCTGCATATACCTTGATAAAGCTTGCGCCAAAATAAAAGATGAAGGACGAATAAAAAACGAATAACAATATAAGCACGATAGAGCCCGAGGCTCCGTACAGTGTATTGATATTGCTATTTTTCATCACGAAAGAAAGAAGTGTTTTTCCGGCAGAAAATAATACCCCTGTTACACAACCACCGGCTATTGCCACTCTCCAGGAGGGCCGTCCATCAGCCAGATAACGGAACAAAACAATAAACCAGGCCGTAACAGTAATTACACCTACAATTTCATTCAATGCTCCTTTAAAATATCCACCACCTGCAGGCCAGATTTTTTCCAAATAGTTTCCGGCTATTATTTCCAACCCGTCCATGAAAAGACCGGCAAGCAATAATAAACCCGCCGCCAAAATGATCCCCAATGATCTTGCCCGCAACCTGAGGTTGAACAGGATGCCTGCCTTATCTCTTACGCTGATATTCCAAATATCATTAAGTGAATTTTTGATAACAGAAAATAAAGTGGTGGCTACAAATACAAGAAATAAAAAACCACCGGTTGCGATATACCAGTTACTGGCCAACGAACCAAACCCGCGAGCCGTTTGTCTTATCTGGGTTGCACTTCCTTTGCCCAATGTATCCGAAATTATTTCCATCATTCCAGCACCCACTTCCCGTTTGTTTAAAAACAAGCTGAACAATTGAAAAAGTATGATAAGAATGGGAGGCAGGGCAAACGTAGTAAAGAATGCTGTTGCTCCCGCCATACGCATAGGATCGTGTTTTTTTGTTTCCTTATATGATTGCTTTATTAATCCGAAGAAATTTAAACTCCTGTTGCCATTCCTTTTTGTTTGTACTGCCATGGGATGATCTTTTCGTCAAGTCTTACCTAAATGTAACGCTTCCTG
>CAMLEX010000291.1 GCA_946479055.1 uncultured Bacteroidota bacterium
AAAGTCATCGAAGAACTTGCCCAGTTAGCAAGATCATATTGCGCTTTGACTTTTTTTATCCTGGAAGCAAGGCTTTTCTGATTCAATATTAATGTAATTACCATTGCTGTTCCTATCGCTGCTATATTTATCCAGATCAGTTCTTCAAGTATTACCGCTTTCCTGATATAAAAAAAAATAACTACTACTATTAATATAACCAAAGGTTTGATTACTTTTTCGGTTACCTGGCTAAACACTATTTTCTTCAATCCCTGCAAAGAAGCCTGGTTCACTGCAGTGACAGAAAGCATCAGTAATGATAAAAACGAAAGGATAAGCCAACTAATGCCCATTTTACTTTTCATCCCTGTAAATCCGATTACTTGTTGGGAAATAAATGAGACAATTAATGAGCCCAAAATCACTGCTATTAGTGAAAAAAAAATAATTCCTTTTAACTCAGCATGTTTTTGAGTGGCATCATAGGCTGCAACTTTTTTTACAAGCAATGTATCTACCCCCATGATACAAAAGCTAACAAGCAAATACAGCAAATTGAAAATATAAACATAAGCTCCGTAAGCATTGACACCAGCAACTTTTACCATAACGTAATTAGATAAGAATCCTAGAACCAGAGCCACGCAATGTATTAAAAACAGTTGCACAGAGGTTTTAGCTACATAGCCGGTAAAATTGCCGTCTTCCTGCTTCCTTCCAAGAATTGCAGTTATTATTTTCCTGATAGGCAAAATCAAAACACAAATAAATTATTTTGTTGAAAAAGGAATTAATACCTGCTTTATACCCAATCGGATCACCTGTTTAATTCAATAAATTTTACCAATTTTTGAGTTGACTCTAAAATTGTTTCCCGGTCAGTTTCAATAATTAAATCTGGTGCACAAGGGACTTCAAATGGATCATTCACTCCTGATAAATTGTTTATCTTTTGATCATGACCATCCGGTAACAATGCCTTTGCATACATTCCTTTCGTATCACGCCTGATCAGTTCTTCCAAGCTGCATTTTATATAAACAGTTTTCACATTAGCATAAGTGGCCGTTACTTCCTGCCTGATATTTTCATAAGGGTTAATCGCACATATAACAGGAATAATATCGTATTGAGAAAACCTGTCCGCCACAAATGCAAGACGCCGGATATTAGTATGACGGTCGTCTTTTGTAAAGCCAAGATCTGAGCATAAGCATCTCCTGTATTCGTCCCCGTCAATAATTTCAATATTAATATTCTGCTTATTAAAATATTCCTTTGCTTTGGTTGCTAACATCGTTTTACCGCTTCCCGAAAGACCACAGAACTGAATTATCATTTTTAATTTCTTATATTTCCTGTTACCCGTTTTTTAGATAATGACAATAGGAAGAACAAATGGTTTAAACTTTAAGGATTGATATCCGGTCAGCGGGATCATTTAACATCACTCATTTCAACGCTTTAATGATCTCTACAAAATCAGCAGCTACCAGCGATGCACCACCTACCAGCCCGCCATCTACATCAGGACAACTGAATAGTTCTTTTGCATTGTTTGCTTTTACACTTCCTCCATATAGGATAGGAATTTGATTAGCGATATCTTCTCCATACTGTTTTGCTAATACAGAACGTAAATAAGCATGTATTTCCTGTGCCTGCTCTGTTGTAGCGGTTTTACCGGTTCCTATAGCCCAGATAGGTTCATAAGCGATAATAATATCCTTTATTTTTTCAGCTGACAAATGAAAAAGAGATTCTTTAAGTTGAGCTGCGACAAAATCATTTTGCGTGCCGGCCTCCCTTATAGTCAATGGTTCTCCACAGCAGAATATAGGTGTAATAAAATTTTCAAGGCAGAGATTTAGTTTTTCCGCCAATACAGCATTTGATTCATTGAAATATTCACGACGTTCGCTATGGCCTATTACACAAAAAGGAACACCAATTGAATGAAGCATTTCAGCCGACACTTCACCGGTATAAGCACCTGATTTTTTGTGATAGCAATTTTGTGCAGCTACATAATAATTTTTTGCATTATCAACTTCACTCCTTGTCATTAACAGGTAAGGATGGGGTACTGCGAAGATGGCTTTTTGATGCGGAGCAAGAACAATATTCGCTTCCAGTATATCATCCAGTAATTTTTCGCCTTGTTGAAAACTAAGGTTCATTTTCCAGTTAGCTGCAGCGATCTGCTTTCTCATAAGTGTTTTTTATTAATTAGAATTTCTGTTTAGAATATTAAAAGTGCTTAAAGATATATTTTAAAATACTTTTTTCATTATCAGTAATCGTTTGAGCTTTGAGTTTTTTCCAACCTTCGATATCCTGCAATGCTTTTTCAAATGCATAGCGGGTTACCCCTTCACTGCCCCATGAAAAATTGGGAATGTATGTTGGCGTAAGGCCAGTCCCGAATACATGGCAGCAAACACTGATCACAGTACCTGTATTGATAGTGGTATTTACTGCAGTGCGTGAATAATCACCCATCAATACTCCGCACTTCATCCCCGCATTTAATTGTCCGTTGGGTGTCCAGATTCTTACTTGTCCCGCATTATTTTTCATATTTGAATTGGTGGTACCAGCTCCCATATTGCACCATTCGCCGATAACCGAATCGCCGAGATAGCCATCATGTGCTTTATTGGAATAGCCAAATAGTACGGAATTTTTTACCTCGCCACCGGCAACACAGTAAGGCCCTAAGGTAGTAGCTCCATAAACTTTTGCACCCATCTTCAGGCAGGAAGACTCTCCCATTGCAAAAGGCCCGCGGATAATAGCACCTTCCATCACTTCCGCGTTTTTCCCGATATAAATGGGACCTGCTGATGCATTGAGAATACTATGCTGAACTGTAGCCCCTTTTTCTATAAAAATATTAGCCGGTGAAATTACTTTGTTGCTTTCGGGAATGGGTTGCGATTTTCTTTTTTTTGTCAAAAGCTCAAAGTCCTGCCGGATGGCCCAGTCATTCAGCTGAAAAATATCCCAGGGGTATTGAATGGTCTTTATATCCTCAGTTATACCAACTGGGTTCGTTACTTTGATTTTATACTTTTCACTGATTTCTTTTTTTGTAAACCGGAATACAATGCCGGCATTATCATTTACAGATATGAATTCCCCGTTTTTAAGACCTCGTATTGCTTTTACCAGCCTGGGAGTTGGAAGTACATTGCCATGGATCATTAAGCAAACTCCATCCTCTGCAGCCTCTTCGATAGTCAATGAGCGATCGAGATCTTTATAATCATCTTCATTTCTATCAAAAGATGGGAGGCCGAGAGCCTTTTCCCATTTTTCACGAATGGTCAGGATTCCTACCCGGATATCTTGTATCTGCCTTGTCAATGTAAACGGGTAAAGATTTTCCGGCTGACAATATTCCTCTGTAAAGATGATCTTGTTCATGGATTGGGCAGGTTCTGATTACTTATCCGGAAAGATACTTTAAAAAAATATGCGGGAAATCATTGAATGCTTTGAACTTATAAAATAAAAAGTCCTCCGGCAAACCAGAAGACTTGAATATTATCAGCTATATTGTTTATAGAATTATTCAGCTTTTTTAGCGTATTTCTTTTTGAATTTATCAATACGACCCGCCGTATCTACCAGCATGTTTTTACCAGTAAAGAAAGGGTGAGAAGTATTGGATATCTCCAATTTTACCAGGGGGTATTCATTTCCATCTTCCCATTTCACAATTTCTTTGGAAGCGGCAGTAGAACGGCTAAGAAATGAATAATTATTACTCATGTCTTTAAAAACTACTAACCGGTAGTTGGCGGGATGGAGACCTTTTTTCATAACTCTTTGATTTTTAAGGCTGCACGGATTTTGCCGTACTTATTATATAATTTTTTAAGTGGGCAAAGGTAGCTTTGCAAATGCTTTTTGCCAAATCTTATTATTGCTAAAAATTAAGTTATTTAGTCATTACTTCACCCAGGCAGCAACCACTGCCAAATCCAAAAAAAGAAAGCATCAAAATCAACTCCTATACTTACTTGCGTATGTATATTCATTTTTCCTGATGCCTTCAGGAGTTGTATTTATCCTTTTACAGATATTTACTTCTCCGTGCTGCATTCTTTCTGTTGCCATAATATCCTGCAGCGATTGTACATTGAAGGTACGTTTTGCAAATACCCATTTCCAAATTTTTGTTGGAAAAGTTACGCACCTGTTAAGAACTTATTTTTCCACCAAATACCAGCTTTATAAAGACTTTACACGGGAATATGCACATTAACTACGCATATTTTCAAACTGAAGCGGTATACCCAAGTCCCATCCCTTAGACGCCTGGATCACTTCCTGCAAGTCATCAATTTTCTTCCCGGTTACCCTTACAATATCATCATTGATAGAAGCCTGTACTTTCAACCCGGATTCCTTTATTTGTTTCACTATTTTTTTCGCATCTTCCTGCTTCAACCCATTCCGTACCATCACTTCTTTTTTCCAGGCTTTTCCACTCTGGCCTCCTTCTTTTGAAAGATCAAAAGCCTCGGGGGCAATACCTTGCTTATGCGCCCTGCTGACCAATACGTCGAGCAACTGGCGCATTTTCATATCATCATCGGTTTCTAAATTGATTTTAAACTCTTTTTTGTCAAGGTTAATGACCACATGCGAGCCTTTAAAATCAAAACGATTAGTAATTTCTTTGGTAACAACATTCACAGCATTATCCAATGCCTGGGCATCTACTTTGCTGACGAAATCAAAAGAAGGCATATTGATAAATTTAAGGGAGTTATAAAATTGATCTAGGATATTTACAAAAATAACGAAGTCCCCCTTAAAAAAGAGGGACTTGTTCACATGAGAAAATAAACGTTTTAGACTTAATAGGAAAGGTTATGGTTAATGGGCCTGGTTAGTTTCCTCCGCCTGTATTTACCCTGTTCTGTTCGTCGCTTGCCCCGCCTCTTTTTCTGCGTTCTGGTGCGATATTCTTTTTACCAAACCGATAGTTAAATGAAAGATTGAACTGGCGGCTATCTCTTTTGCTATACACATTCACATCCACATCGCTGTATTTTGCATAACCACTGAATTGTTGCGTGTAAAAAATATCACGAACGCCTAACTTAAGTGTTGCTTGTTTTTTAAACAATTGTTTGGATATAGCAGTATTAACAGCGCCCATATCATTTGCAACCAACAAGCCCTCCGCTCCTTTCGTACGGTACCAACCACTTATTTCAGCAGCCCAGCCTTTTTTTCCTATGGTGAAACTGTTTGTCATATTACCCATAAGGCTGGTGAATTGTATATCAATCGGGTCATTCTTAACACCATCCTGGTAAATACCTGCATAGTGATTGTTGAACACGTTGGTATAGATATTCATATTCCACCATTTTGTTACCGGGAAGTTTGCCATCACTGCAAGCCCTATCTGCTTCATTTGATTAAAATTCTCCCGGGTTTGATAAGTCACTCTCTTTTCAGTATTCTGTTTCAGCATCTGTGTGATGATATCATCTGTCTGCGTGTAGTTCAATGTTGTTGTCAAAAATTTGTTGAACGTATGGCTTGCTTCAAAATTGTGAGTAAACTGGGGTTGCAGGTAAGGGTTACCCTGGCCATAAGTCAACGAATCCAAAAAGAAAACAAAAGGATTCAGATCATCATAGTTGGGGCGGGATATCCTGCGGCTGTAACTAAAGTTGAATTGATTTTTTTCATTTGCACTGTAACTTAAACCTAAATTGGGAAACAAATTGGTATAATTTCTTTTGAAAGACGAATCCGTTTTGACCTGGTTACCTTTTGCATTTGTGTTTTCCAAACGAAGACCTGCAGAAAGTTCCCATTTCTTATTTAGTGACTTTGAAAAAATAGCGTAGACTGCATTTATATTTTCTTTGTAGATAAAATGATTGCTTCTGTCGTCAGTGGTCCAACCTGAACCGTTATTACGTAAATACTCCACCTGGTTGTCTGTTGTTACATAACTTGTTTTAAAACCCGTTTCTAATTTCACACCATTTTTGAAAGGATGTAAATAATCTACTTTAGCACTGTATATATCTATATTGGAAGGAATATCTCCTCTTAAGATAACATCGTTGCCATCCTTAATATTATTAGCATCAAAAATTTGGGTGGTAAGCTCTGTTTTGCTCTTATTATTATAAAAGGCATAATCCACATCTGCTGTAATCTCACGGCCTGTTGAATCAAACGTATGTTTAAAGTTGACGTTACTTGATACACCTGTCCATTTTCTCGTATTGCTACCGCTTGATCCTATCTTGTAATCCACGGCCCCTGATGGAAACCTTACAAACGAAGTGCTTGTAGGATCTTCATCATTATCATTAAAATTTCCATTTGCAACAAAGCCCAGCACGGTTCTTTTAGAAAAATAGTAATCCATTCCTGCTTTTACACCATGATAGATACCTTTAAAATGTGGTCTTGATACCTGGTCTGAAGATCCCTTTAATGTAACATTATCCGATTCATAAAATTTACGATCAATAGTAAGATCATTATATCCTTCATACTTTCCTGTATTATATCCGCCAAACAAGTTTACTTTCTCATTACGATGGTTAAGGTTAAACCCGCCGTTAAATCTTGCATAAAGCCCTTGTGTGTAGGATACATTAGCAGAGCCGTTTGTTCCAGTTACGATGCCTTTTTTTGTTTTAATATTAATGATACCTGAATTGCCGGCTGCATCGTAT
>CAMLEX010000292.1 GCA_946479055.1 uncultured Bacteroidota bacterium
ATTGCCTTTGGGCTGGAAACAAAAACTATCGTTCTCTGTTGCCGTGCTGCATCAGCCTAAAATTGTTTTCCTTGATGAACCCACCGGCGGTGTAGATCCGGTAACCCGCCGGCAATTCTGGGACCTGATCTATGAAGCTGCCCATAATGGCGTCACCATTTTCGTTACTACGCATTATATGGACGAGGCGGAATATTGCAATCGCATTTCTATTATGGTGGATGGACACATCAGGGCATTGGATACTCCAACCAATCTGAAACAACAATTTGGCGTTTCTTCTATGGATGAAGTATTTTTTGAATTAGCAAGAGGAGCAAAAAGAGGAGACTAATCTTTTAAAAGCAAGGCATGAAGCAGTTTATCGTATTTGTAAAAAAAGAATTTTTCCATGTGCTGCGTGACAGGAAAACATTGCTGATCCTTTTCGGCCTGCCCATTGTTCAGATATTGATATTCGGCTTTGCATTGACCAACGAAGTAAAAAATTCAAAGATCATCATCGCCGATCAGGCAAAAGATATTGCTTCACAACAACTGATCACTAAAATAGAAGCAAGCAATTATTTTGAGATCGAAAGATCGGTAATGAGCAGAAATGAAATTGAAAATGAATTTAAAAAAGGTAAAACCAGGGTAGCCATCCTATTTCCCGAGAATTTTAATCATGATCTTTTACATCAGAACAAAGCACAGTTGCAGGTTATAGCTGATGCTTCCGATCCCAATATTGCGACTACCTTGACTAATTATCTATCCTCTATCGTATCGGATTATCAATCCGGGCTAAATGAAACAAGCACTCAGCGTTATCGTATTTTGACAGAAACAAGAATGCTATATAATCCTCAATTAAAAGGTGAACACAATTTTGTGCCTGGAGTAATGGCCCTGGTACTTATGCTAGTCTGCGTGATGATGACAGCCATTTCTATTGTGAAAGAAAAAGAAACCGGAACGATGGAGATACTTCTGGTATCACCTTTTAAACCTTTATTGGTTATATTATCCAAAGCGGTCCCCTACCTGGTACTCTCTTTAGTAAATGTAGCTTCCATATTATTGCTAAGTGTTTTTGTACTGAAGTTACCAATCAATGGAAGTGCAGTTTTATTATTCGCGGAAAGCACTTTATTTATCATCACTTGTTTATCGCTTGGCTTGCTGATATCTGTCAGAACCCAATCACAGCAGGTAGCCATGCTTATTTCACTGATG
Source organism: uncultured Bacteroidota bacterium (assembly GCA_946479055.1). Next base: position 1,219 of record CAMLEX010000292.1, read on the forward strand.
GGTATGTTATTACCTACCCTTTTATTCAGCGGGTTTATGTTTCCCATTGAAAATATGCCGAAAGCCTTACAGTGGATTTCCAATGCCATTCCGGCAAAATGGTTTTATATCATTGTAAAATCGATCATGATCAAAGGAGTTGGGTTTGCGGCAATCTGGAAAGAAACACTGATCCTATTGGGTATTACTCTTTTCCTGATAGCCGTCAGTCTTAAAAATTTTAAAACACGTTTGGCATGAGAACAATAAAATTTCTTTTGCAAAAAGAATTCCGCCAGATATTCCGCAATAAAGCTATAGTTGCAATAATCTTAGTAGTACCCGTGATACAGCTATTGATATTACCGCTTGCCGCTAATTACGAAGTAAAGAATATTAACCTCTCCGTGGTGGACAATGATCATTCCAGCTATTCTGAAAAATTGATCTCCACTATTACTGCTTCCAGTTACTATAAACTTACAGGCGTCAATGCTTCATTTAAAGAAGCGTTCCAATTGATTGAAGCCGATGAGGCGGATCTTGTACTGGAGATACCACAGGGGTTTGAACAAAACCTGGTGCGTGAAAACGAACAGACCTTATTTATAGCCATCAATGCGATCAACGGGTCAAAGGCAAACCTGGGTGGAGCTTATTTAAACAATATCATCCGGAATTTTAATACAGATATCCGGCTGCAGTTAACAACTCCGGGCAAATTAAATTCATTGCCTTCTATTGAAATCGTTTCATCCAACTGGTTCAATCCGCTAATGAACTACCGGTTTTTTATGGTGCCGGGAATTTTAGCCATCTTAGTAACCATGGTTGGTGGTTATCTCACTGCATTGAATATTGTAAAAGAAAAAGAGGTCGGCACCATCGAACAGATCAATGTAACGCCGATAAAAAAATATCATTTTATCCTCGGCAAACTAATTCCTTTCTGGATACTCGGGCTTGTTGTTTTTTCTTTGGGTCTTACTGTTTCCGCTCTTGTGTATGGAATAGTTCCAAAGGGAAGCCTTCTGTTGCTATATAGTTTTATTGCCGTTTACCTGCTGGCGGTTCTGGGCCTAGGTTTGCTGATCTCAACTTTTTGTGAAACACAGCAACAGGCCATGTTCATTGCTTTTTTCTTTTTAATGATCTTTATTCTGATGGGTGGTTTATTTACTTCTATTGACAGTATGCCTGGTTGGGCCAAATTCATTGCCAGGTTAAACCCGGTAAGCTATATGATAGATGTGATGAGAATGGTTGTATTAAAAGGAAGTGGCTTTAACGATATAAAATATCACCTGGGAAAAATAGTTCTGTTTGCTGTTGTATTGAATAGTTGGGCCATCTGGAATTATAAAAAGACTTCCTGAATGGAAAATATGAGTATATCCAGACCATACTAGACGGAATAAATTAGTTAGCATAGAATTTCAATGACCCTTCTAATTCTACATCCAGATCGCTATCGAAAAGGAACTTATATAGCTTAACACTCTTTCCGTTATTGTAAAACATAAAAATAAATCGATAAAAATTATTCTCATACTTAGCCAAATAACTGTAAATACTAATATCATCTTCAATATATCTTTTCTTTAGCATCCTATATCCAATATACGGGCCTGATCCTTCATTTATTAAAATAAAGCTGCTCTTTAAATTAAGTGTTGTTGAGTCTTTTGAATTAATGCTTGGATTAGACGCCAGCAAATGATCAAGAGCCAATCCCGGTTTTTTTGTTTTTATAATTGAAAAAAAAGAGTCAATTAATGGTAGGGCACTTTTATCTATTTTATTCTTACTTGATGAGGAATTGCATCCCATAGCAATTAAAATGAATAGGCCTAATACTGCTTTCATGCTTTAATATTTTGATTACCTATTGGAACCTCTATACTTTTTTTGTTGCGGGGTCTTCGCTTTTCAGAAATATATAGTACCACTGTTATAACGGATAAATATACGACGTTTTATATACGGCGGAGTCGTAACCATTCGCATAAATCATGCAGCTTCCCTGAATCATAGAGCCGTATATTTATGATTCGACAAAAAATAAACCTCTATCTGCGGGACTGAATCTGTAAATTGAAGCAATAAAGTTGTTTTTCATTTCTCAATTAAATTTGCCCATTTTTAAATTTTAAAACTCTTAAAGTATGCGGTTCAAAGACAAAACAGCTATTGTCACAGGAGCAGGCCAGGGAATTGGTTTTGAAATTTGCAGGCAATTAGTAAAAGAAAGGGCGAATGTTATCTTAAATGATATTGACTCTGTTTTGGCTGACAATGCTGCCAAACAAATCAGTGATGAAATGAAGGGGAGTTGCTTATCAGTTCCCGGAGATTCCAGCGACATGGATTGTATTCAAACAATGGTGAATAAGGCAGTAACAACATTTGGCCAGTTGGATATTGTCATTGCGAATGCGGGCATTACTTTATTCGGAGAATTTTTTAACTATTCGCCGGATGCTTTTTACAGGGTAATGCAGGTAAACTTAGGCGGTACTTTTTTTCTGGCGCAGGCCGCAGCCAATCAAATGAAACAACAACAATCGGGAGGATCTTTGTTATTTATGTCTTCCGTTACGGGTCACCAAGCACATAAAAATCTGGCGGCCTATGGCATGAGTAAGGCAGCTTTGGAAATGCTGGCCAAAAATCTAGTGATTGAACTTTCGCAACACAATATCAATGTCAACACCATTGCTCCCGGAGCTACAACAACTGAAAGAACGTTGAACGATCCTGCCTATCAAGCTACCTGGTCGAAGATTACACCTATGGGAAAACCTGCGAGTGTTGCCGATATAGCCAATGCCGCTTTATTTCTTGTTTTAGAGGAGTCCAGGCATATCACAGGGCAAAATATTATTGTGGATGGTGGCTGGACGAGTATCAGTCCATCGCCTTTTTGATTTAAGCTATGTTTATGGACATTGAGGCACACACTTATACTGATTTATACAAACAGCAAACCACCGATCTTATTCTGTCCATTCAACAAACAGAGTTTGGCATACCCATTACGCTGGAAGATCAGCCTGATCTAAATAATATTCCTTCCTTTTATCAAACCAATAACGGAAACTTCTGGATAGTTGTTATTGAAAATAAAGTTGCGGGTACAATAGCTTTATTAGATATTGGAAACTCCCGTGGCGCACTTCGAAAAATGTTTGTTCATAAAGATTTCCGTGGAAAAGAATATGGTGTTGGACAGGTATTATTGAACACCCTATTCAAATGGGCAAGGCAAAATAATTTTAAGGAGATATTATTGGGAACGACGGATAAATTTATAGCAGCACAACGATTTTATGAAAAAAATGGTTTTGAGGAAGTAGAAAAACAATCATTACCCAATGAGTTTCCGGTGATGGAAGTTGATGTAAAATTTTATAGATACATTATGTCATGAAATTTATTTTTAAATGATCGAACCCCGCCCGGATGACCGGTCGGACGGGCAGTTGTACACCAAATCATAACTATTACGATGTTCTTGCTGCTATCCGTTAAAACTTTGTTTAACGCCGCGGTTGGCGTACCCATCTTTTATTTCTTTTTTTTATCCGAATTAAATTTATTTAAAAAAGAATCTGTTGCTTCTTTATAAATTGCTATCCGGTGGCTACGAACAAAGTCGGGCGATGATTTGACAGGATCATTGGTTTGCAGGAAAATATTTTTGGAAGGCATAACGGGCATATGGCAATCAATGCAATTATTTTCGAGTATCATTTCCCCTGGGGGTTGAAAACTGCATTTTACCTGTGCCGTTTCTATTCCGCCATGACAGTTTAAACATTTGGATGAAAACAATTGTGGGTTATTAATTTCTATATTATGAATATTATGACAGGATGAACAATTCATTACCATTGCCTTTTTATAACATGTACTTGATAAAAACAATCCCAACTGATTGCCATGCACATCCAGATTAGCACTGCTGTCTTCATCGTAAGTTGGTAAAGAAAATTCTTTCAGGTTGTCGCCCGTTTTAAAACTGAATACCGGCTGAATTGGCTCCCTTATTCCTGAATGACACAATCCGCAAACATCAAGGCTTTGAGATATACTTATTTGTTTTTTTGTAAGAATATAGTTCGCTTTTTTTTCACGGGGGTTTGATTGATGAAAATTTACATGATCTAAGGCGGGGCCATGACATCTCTCACAATTAACGCCATATATAATGCTTTTACGATCAAAGTCAGTAACATTCTCAACCCCATTCACGAATTTTGCATTCGACCCATGGCATTCAATACACCTGCCTGAAATAATCCGGTTATAATAGGGAATAGTTTCGAAATAACCAGGGCTGTTGCACCAGCTCTTACCTGGAACATAATAAGACACCGGTAGCTGGAATAGGTTGTTTCCATTCCAGTACAAGTAAGTTTGTCCCTTTCTGCCAGAGCCGATAACTACATCAAAGGGTTTACTTTGATAAGGCTCATCCCCTGCATATGCTGTTTGATAAAACACCTCGCCTTTCTTTTCAATTTGAACAAAAACAAAGGGATTATAGCTATACCTGTTTTCCCCTTTTTTAATGCTTCCTTTAATAAACTCAGCAGCAGCAGGCCTGGAAGTAAGGTTATGAGCGGTGGAAACAAAGCTGTCATATATTGATTTATGACATGACATACATGCTTCGCTTCCGGCAAATCCATTTTCAATTAATTTATAGGTTAGGTGGACAGCGGATTTATCAGCAAAAGAACTGCTGACAAGACTTCCTGTTATTACAAAAAGTACTAAAACAGCGGTGACAACTATTTTTTTCCTCATACAATTAAGCTGAAAGGAAATATAACCACGGCTTCACTCAACAAAGGTAGAAGCAGAAAAGGTATTGAAAACATGATTAGCTAAAATATTCCTGCTTGTCTGACCTTTTGTTCTTGCGGGGTTCTCAATAATCAGAAGATTGGCGAAGGCCCACAAAGACAAAAAAACAAGGTGAAATCACCAGGATCAGAATATCTCAATAAGAAGAAAGATACTGTGCAAAAAATACCGGGCTGATCCAGCCCGGCATTTAAACTATTTCAGTTTATTCTTTTTCCACTTTAATTCCATTTAAAACTCAATGGCACATTCACCTTAACCGCAAAACTTCTTCCTACATTAAACACACCCTGCCTGCCAGTAGCATTATTAACAGCTGTATATTTCAAGCGGCTTAAATGATTCTGGTAAGCGATATCCGTAAGATTATTACCGCCCAGGCTGATCGTAAATAAGGAATGCCCTTTACACATAACATCAGTTCCTATCGATGCATTGATGAGCCAGTAAGCCGGCGTAGATGTTTCTGTATCGTAACCAGTAAAGGCGTTTTTCTGTTTAAATGTATAATCACTTTCAAGACTAACATACAAGTTGCGAAGACGATTTCCCTTTTCTAAAAAATTTCCTTTCAATTGTGATAAATATCTTGCCGCAGGAATACCGGGAACATTTTTTGATCCGTCAATAGC
>CAMLEX010000293.1 GCA_946479055.1 uncultured Bacteroidota bacterium
ACTGGAATGAGCCGGTAGTGATTTTTCCACCGTATAAAATCGCGGTTGGATTTGTGAAAGAAGGAAGAAAAGATACGGCGAAGGATAATTATGCGGTGATGCACCAGCGTATTGGTTTTTATACATCAAAAAATAAGAGATTTTTCGCATTGGCTTATTATGGTATTGTGCTGGGCGAAAAAGATGATCCCAATGATGGCAATGGTATAGGAAGAGTAATAAGAGAGATTAAAACCGATGGAACGTTTGGCCCCATTTATTTTTTGCGTTATAATCATTCATTTAATGAAAAGAATACAACTCACCCATTTTATAAATCAGCAAAAGACAGAGGTTTTATAGCTGCCTGTGAAGAATTTTTAAATACGCCTTTATTAATGATGCAGACAGTAGAAGAGGCGGACCGCAATGATCCACTGATCCCTTTAAAAAAAGATTTCAAAGCTTTTAATTATTATCATTTACCCAATGGAAATACCGTGGGCTTATGGAAATATGCATTGACAAGTATCAGTAAAGACCACGGGAAGACGTGGCAATATAATCCAACAAGAGCACCGGGCTTTGTGAATGCCAATGCAAAGATCTGGGGGCAAAAAACAAGTGACGGTAAGTATGCAACAGTTTATAATCCTTCCGAGTTTCGATGGCCGTTGGCGTTATCTGTAAGCGATGATGGATTGAATTATGATAAGCTATTGCTGGTAAATGGAGAGATCACTTCGATGCGTTACGGCGGTGCTTATAAAAGTTATGGACCACAATATGTAAGAGGGATACAGGAAATGGATGGTATCCCGCCGGGTGGCAATATGTGGGTTACGTATAGCATGAATAAAGAAGATATGTGGGTGAGTAAAATACCCGTTCCGGTGCTGGACAAAGTTGCCATGGATGTAAATGATGCGTTTAGCAATATGAAGAATGGTGAAGAATTGAAATGGTGGAATATTTATAGTCCAGTTTTGTGCCGGGTGGGAGTAGAGAAGAACGGAAATTCAAATTCATTCGTTCGAAAAGACAGTGATGCGTTTGATCATATCGGAACAGTGAAGAACGGAAATTCCAAATCACTTGTCCTGAAGGACAGTGATCCGTTTGATTACGCAAAGGCCGAGCGGGTTTTTCCCAATTCGAAAAAAGTGGACATTGAATTTTCTGTGACACCACGACAGGATAATTACGGGAACCTTGAAATAGAACTCACCGATGCAAAAGGAACGCCCTGCCTGCGGCTGGTATTGGATTCTTCAGGATCGCTTACAACCAAAGCCGGTTATCGGAACAAATCTCTTGCAAAGTACAAGGCTGGAGAAACATTGAAAGTGAAGATCGAATTGAATACGATTACCCGTTTCTACACCTGTACAATCAATGACGGGAAAGCAAGTAATAATCTGTGTTTTGCACCGGTAGAAAGTGTGGAAAGAATTGTATTCAGAACAGGAAATATGAGACGTTTTCCGGATGCTGATACACCAACAGATCAGGTGTATGATTTGCCCGGCGCTGACAAAAGAGATAAAGAAGCCGTTTATTTTATTAATTATCTGAAGACGTCTGAACCATGATTTATAGGATTAAAAGATTATGAAGAAAAAGATTGTCATATTAGTCATTATACTTCCTGTTCTAATTCATGCACAGGTAAATAATAAACCTTTGGTGTTGAAGGCAGATAGTTTCAAACATTATGTTGATTATTTCAACAACATGGAAGATGAGAGTATCAAACAAGCCATACCTAATGATAGTGCATGGTCCTGGATGAAAAAAAATATTCCATTGTTTGAATGTCCGCAACAGAATTTTGAAGAAATGTTTTATTACCGCTGGTGGACCCTGCGCAAGCATATTAAGAAAACGGAGAAGGGTTTTGTTTTTACAGAGTTTTTGATCCAGCGCAGTTATGCGGATAAATACAACCTGATAGCAAGTGGATTGGGGCATCATATTTATGAGTCCCGCTGGTTGCATGATAGAAAATACATGGATGACAATCTTCAGGTATGGTACCGGGGCAACGATGGCAAGCCGTTGAAAAAACTTCGCTTTTACAGCAGCTGGAATATAGATGCTATTTACAACCGCTATTTAGTGAATGGAGATAAAAAATTTCTTGTTGAATTGCTACCTGATTTTAAAGAAGATTATAAAGCATGGGAGCAGGAAAAAAAATCAGGCAATGGTTTGTTCTGGCAATATGATGTAAGAGATGCAATGGAAGAAACCATCAGTGGGGGAAGAAAAGAAAAGAATGCACGTCCTTCCATCAATGGGTACATGTTTGGGAATGCCAAAGCTTTAGCAGCCATTGAAGCGTTGAATGGCAACCGGCAACAGGTGGATTTTTATAACCGCAAGGCTGATTCAATTAAACGACATACAGAGGCTAAACTCTGGAACAGTAAACATGAATTCTTTGAAGTATTAAAAGAAAAAGGCGATACACTGTCTAATGTAAAAGAAGAGATCGGTTTTATTCCCTGGTATTTTAATATGCCGGATGATAAATATACTGTGGCCTGGAGAAGTTTAATGGATACGAAGACCTTTTGTGCTCCTTTTGGTATTACAACTGCAGACAGAAGTCACCCTGAATTCCGGACACATGGTTGTTGTAAATGTGAATGGGACGGCGCTGTATGGCCTTTTGCTACTTCGCAGACATTGACTGCGATGGCTAACCTGCTCAATAACTCCAAACAGGATGTGGTAGCTAACAGTAATTATTTTGATCTACTTGAAAGTTATGTGGAGTCACAATATTATCGTGGCCGGCCTTATATTGGAGAGTACCTGGATGAGAAAACCGGCTATTGGTTAAAAGGTGACGAGGAAAGAAGTCGTTATTATAACCACTCTACTTTCAATGACCTGGTCATAACAGGATTGGTTGGCTTAAGGCCCCGTGCAGATGATATGATTGAAGTAAATCCTTTACTGCCAAACGATAAATGGGATTGGTTTTGTTTGGATAATGTATTGTACCATGGTAAGATTATTACCATTATTTGGGATAAGACAGGAGCAAAATATAAAAAAGGAAAAGGTTTAAGTGTATGGGTGAATGGTAAGAAAACAGCCAGCAGTATGAACTTACAAAAACTCACGGGTAAACTTTAATATGGAAAGGCGAAGTAGCACAAAGAACACGAAGTTTTACGCAAAGGACACTACGTCGTGTTCTTTGTGGTTCATTGTGTCCTTCGTGCTCCTTTTTTCCACTGAGGTTTTTTCTCAACAAACAGAAAAGCAATATCTATCGGGTACTGGTAATGACAATACAGTAAACTGGGAATTCTTTTGTACGGCAGGTATGAATGCAGGAAAATGGACAACCATTCCTGTTCCATCTTGTTGGGAACTGCAGGGCTTTGGTAAATATGATTATGGATTTGCCAAAGACAGTATAAGAGGAAAAGAAAAAGGGTTATATAAATATTCTTTCAATGTGCCTTTGGGGTGGAAGAGTAAAATCGTGAAGATCGTTTTTGAAGGTTCTATGACCGACACGGAAGTAAAGATCAACGGGCAATTAGCAGGAGAAATTCACCAGGGAGCTTTTTATGCATTCAACTATGATATAACAAAACTGCTGAAGTTTGGAGAGTCAAATTTGCTGGAAGTAGCTGTTGCAAAACATTCAGCGAACGAATCCGTGAATGCTGCAGAGCGAAGAGCTGATTTCTGGATATTCGGTGGCATTTTTCGTCCTGTGTATTTAGAAGCATTGCCTGTAACGAATATTGAAAAAGTTGTTGTAAATGCAAAAGGGGATGGAAGCTTCAACGCTTCTATTTTTGTAAACGGGTATGCTGAAAAAGCGACAGTACAATTGTTTTCTCGTGATGGAAAATTGTTTGCCAAAGCTAATGGAACTGACACGGGTGATTCACAAACACAATTTTTGTTTTTGAATAAATTCTCATCACCAGGATTATGGAATGCCGAATCACCGGTTTTATACAAAGCCGTATTTACTATTTATAAAAATGGAAAAGCGGTACATACAGTTACAAAAAAAATTGGCTTCAGAACTATAGAAGTAAAACAAAGGGACGGAATCTATGTCAACGGGGAGAAAGTAAAAATGAAAGGCGTCAACCGCCATTCATTCTGGCCAACCAGCGGAAGAACGACCAGTAAAAAAATAAGTATTAATGATGTCCTGGAAATGAAAGATATGAACATGAATGCGGTTCGTATGAGTCATTATCCGCCGGATGATCATTTTCTTGATGCTTGTGATTCATTGGGATTATTTGTAATGGATGAACTGGCAGGCTGGCACGGTCACTACGATACACCTACCGGAGCAAAGTTGTTGAAAGAAATGATCGAACATGATGTAAATCATCCTTCCATCATTATCTGGTCAAACGGGAATGAAGGCGGGCATAATTTAGAACTGGATAGTTTGTTTACAGCTTTCGATATACAAAAGCGTCCGGTTGTGCATCCCTGGCAATTGTTTGGAGGTATTGAAACGCAACATTACCGGGAGTATAATTATGGTATTGGCAATTATGAAAGCGGAAGAGAGATTGTTATGCCTACTGAATTCCTTCATGGACAATTGGATGGAGGCCATGGTGCAGGCCTCGAGGATTACTGGGAAAAAATGTGGCACAATCCTTTGAGCGCCGGCGGTTTTTTATGGGACTTTGCCGACCAGGGAGTAGTAAGAAAAGACAAGAAAGACTCATTGGATACAGATAAGTATCGTGGAGCGGATGGCATTGTTGGCCCTTATCATGAAAAAGAAGGAAGCTATTATGCGATCAAAGAGATATGGAGCCCGGTTTATTTTGAACGCAAAGAAATTACCGATCAATTTGATGGAAAGTTGATCATTGAAAACCGGTTTCACTTCACGAATATTAACCAATGTTCTTTTTCTTATAGTTTAAAAACATTAACGGCTCCTCATTTAAAAGAGAAAACCGGCAGCATCAATGCGCCTGCTATCAAGCCTTATGAGAAAGGAGTTTTGAAAATTAGTTTACCCGCAGAGTGGAAAAACTATCATGTTCTATATATTACGGTAAAAGACAAAACCGGCAGAGAGATACTGACAAAAAGTTTTGCAATCATTCTTCCTTCGTATTTAGAAACGACGCTTACTTCACATGACGGAAACTCAGCTGCGCAATTAACTCAATCAGATAGTTTGTTTACAGTAAAGGCAAACAGAATCGAAGTTTCTATTCATAAAAGAACGGGATTGTTAACACAGGTAAAAAATGAAAAAGGAATTATACCTTTTAATAATGGTCCCATAATAGAAGAAGGTATCAATAATTTCAGTGAGTTTGAGGCCAGGAAGGTAGAAAATAATATTATCATAAACTCCGCATATGATAAGAAGGTCCATTACAATACATTGGAATGGACCATTTATTCAACCGGTATCATTAAAATGCAGATCAATTATTTCCCCGTGGCTTATTTTACTTCAGTCTTGGGCGTAAATTTTTCCTACCCTGAAAATCGTATTAAGGCAGTTACATACATGGGGGACGGCCCTTATCGTGTTTGGAAGAACAGGATGAAAGGAACACAATTTGGTGTATGGACAAAATCATATAATACTACAGAAACAGGCGAAGCTCCCTGGGCTTATCCTGAATTCAAAGGCTATCATTCCAATTTATACTGGGGTGTATTTAAAGGTGATGATCATTCTTTTAAAGTAGCGACAACCAATGAAGATATTTTTCTCCGTTTGTTTACACCTGCATGGAAAACAGATCAATGGCATAATTACGAGCCCATTTTTCCAAAGGGCGATATTTCATTCATGCAGGGGATATCAGGTATTGGAACTAAAACTCAGCGGAACGAGACAACAGGTCCCATGGGCTTAAAGAATATTTTTTATGATTATGAAAAAGACCCGGCCAGGGCTTTGAAGATGGAATTGTATTTTGATTTTCTGTCTGAACCGTGATTTATGGGATTTTTGGGAGTAATAAGATTGCCTGATAGCCCCGAAGGGGCAAAATATGAATAGAAAAGTTGAATGATGATTTTTAAGAACCCTGAAGAGGTTCAATATAAATAGAATGATCAGAAAATTTATATACGCTATATTGTTATTGACAGTAACTAATTTACTGCAAGCACAAATTTCGGTAAGTGATCTGCGTTGTGAAATACTGGTAAATCCTATCGGTATTGATGAAAAAAAGCCGCGGCTTAGTTGGCAGATAAGCTCGGATCAAAGAAATGTTCAGCAAACAGGGTATCATATTATTGTTTCATCTGCAAAAGATAAATTAGATAAGAACGAAGGTGATTTATGGAACCCAGGTAAAATAAGTTCATCCCGGTCATTGCATATTGCTTATGGAGGAAAAGAATTGATGAGCAGATCGCCGTGTTATTGGAAAGTAAAAATATTTACCAATAAAGGGGAATCTGCATGGAGTGAACCGGCTTACTGGACCATGGGGTTATTGAGTAAGGATGATTGGAAAGCAAAATGGATAGGGTACGATAAAGCGTCATCCTGGGATAGTATTACACAGTGGTCGAGGTTATCCGCACGGTATTTCAGAAATGAATTTCAATTAACAGCCGGCATAAAAAGAGCAACGGTTTATATTGTTGGCTTAGGATTATATGAGCTATATCTCAATGGAAAACGAATCGGGAACCAGGTCTTAGCTCCTTCGCCAACAGA
>CAMLEX010000294.1 GCA_946479055.1 uncultured Bacteroidota bacterium
GTCAAACCCTCTTAGCTGCGCCTGGTCGCTGAGTTTATCATATACCTGCACCTTATCAATCGCATCAGCAGGTAAATTTCTTGTAGCGATCTTCGGATCATTTCCAAAGAACTCTTTCCCGTCCACTAATACCTTTTGTACTTTTTCACCCTGTGCTTTTACAGTGCCATCTTTCTCCACCTTCACGCCAGGTAATTTTCTCAAAAGATCTTCAACATTCGCATTGGGTTGAGTTCTGAAAGAGCCGGCATTATATTGAATGAGTCTGCTGTTAAAGAACTGGGATATGAACTGGGCAATGCAGTTGGAAAAAAAATACACCATGATATTGGTAACTTTCAGGGCTCGATGCAAATTGTGGGTGTAGTAAAAAATTTCAATTTCGAGAGTTTGCATAATGAAATAAAACCTTATGGCTTTACAACAGGTCTTTTTGCAAACAAGTATGGTTATGTTATTGCCAGTCTTAAAACAACTGACTATTCCAGGTTATTAGGAGAACTTGAAAAGTCATGGATCAAACTAAACCCGGGTACCCCATTTGTATATTCTTTCCTTGACCACGATTTTCAGCGCAACTACGAAAAAGAGCAGCGAACATCAGGCATCGTTGTATATTTTACTTTCATTGCCATTTTGATTGCCTGTCTCGGTTTGTTCGGACTGGCAGCCTTTTCTGCTGAACAACGCACCAAAGAAATAGGAATAAGAAAAGTATTGGGCGCTTCTGTGGGCAACGTTGCTGCATTACTTTCAAAAGATTTTATCAGGCTGGTATTAGTGGCTATACTGATTGCATCGCCTGTAGCATGGTATGGCATGAATAAATGGTTGCAGGGTTTTGCATATAGAATCGAAATAAGCTGGTGGATGTTTTTAGCGGCCGGTATTTTAGCTGTTTTAATTGCATTAATAACGGTGAGTTTTCAATCAATAAAAGCTGCTATTGCTAACCCGGTGAAGTCTTTGCGAACGGAGTGAAGCAGAATTGCGATCCGCCGCGGCGGAGAAGCAAAAGAACATAATGAAAATGGTTGATAATTATCCGGCCGGAATCACAAATGTTTGGAACATAAAAATAAATTATGCTAAAGCACATTCTTACTATCGCCGTTAGAAGTATAAAAAAACATAAATCTTCTTTTGCTATCAATCTGACGGGTCTTTCTACAGGTTTAGCTTTTTCTTTTCTTCTTTACCTGTGGGTGCAGGATGAGCGAAGCATAGATAAGTTTCATATAAATGACAGCAGGCTTTACCAGGTAATGGAAAAAAGTACAGAAAATGGAATAATAAGAATACATGACGGTACACAAGGCCCATTGTCTGAAGCCATGGAAAAAGATCTTCCCGAGGTAGAAAATGCAGTTACAGTGATGAACCTGTCAAAAGAGGGTATGGATATCACGATAAAAAACGGAGATAAATCTTTTAAATCCGCTCCGTTGTTTTCAGGTGATGCATTCTTTAAAGTTTTTACATTTCCTCTTATCTCCGGAAATGCGGCAACAGTATTAAAAGAAAAAAATAGTATAACGATCTCTGAAGATCTTGCACGAAAACTGTTCGGCACTGCAGATGCAGCATTGGGAAAATCGTTGCAGTGGAATGCATTCGGCAAGGATCATTTATCCTCTGTTACAGGTGTCTTTAAAAATGTCAGTTCAAAGTCCACACTTAAGTTTGATGTTGTATTTACTAAACAAAAGCTGTTGGAAGATCTATGGCAAAATGGGACTAAATGGTACAATACAGGCCCCGAAACTTATCTTTTATTGAAAGAAGGAGTTAATCTAACGGTCTTCAATAAAAAGATCGAAAGATATATTGATAAATATGATAAAGGCAATCATTTCTCTCTTTTTGTAAGGAAATATTCTGATGCTTATTTGTATGGAAACTATGAAGAAGGTAAGCCGGCAGGTGGCAGAATCACCAATGTGAGACTATTCTCTGTGATCGCTATTCTATTGTTAATAATTGCTGCTATTAATTTCATGAATCTATCCACTGCAAAAGTATCAGGAAGACTTAAAGAAATTGGTATTAAAAAAACAGTTGGCAGCAGCAGGCGCAGTCTTGTTTTTCAGTTTCTCGGAGAATCACTTTTTGTCACGGCGCTTTCAACTGTTATTGCATTGGTGCTTGTTGCATTATTAATTCCCCAGTTTAATTTTATTACAGGAAAACAACTGTCATTTCATTTTTCCGCCAGCCAGTTATCGGTGCTTTTTGTTATTGCATTAATAACGGGCATTCTGTCGGGAAGCTATCCTGCTTTCTATCTTTCAGGCTTCAAACCATTGGAAACCTTAAAAGGAAAATTGCAAGGAAAGCTGGGTGAGCTTTTTATAAGAAAAGGGTTGGTCATATTTCAATTTATAATATCCCTTGTTTTGATCGTATCTGTCTTTATTGTTTACAGGCAAGTTGAATTTGCCCAGACAAAACCTATTGGATATGCGAAAGAAAATGTGGTTTATTTCGATATGGAAGGAAAGATATTTGAGAACAAAAAAAATTTCTTTGATGAGCTGAAAAGGGTCCCCGGCGTGGTGCAGGCAGGAGGAATAGATCAAAGCCTGATCCGGGAAGATGGCGGCTCATCCACTTACGGAATAGAGTGGCCCGGTAAAATAGAAAATAAGAATATTGACTTCATGATCAGAGGGGTTGATGTAAGCCTGGTGCATACGCTTGGCATGCAGATAAAGGAAGGGAAACCGTTTTCTGATGGTATGGGCAGTAATAATTCTTATCTGTTGCTTAATGAAACTGCAGTAAAGGTCATGGGATTAAAGGAGCCTGTTGGAACGAAAGTAAAATTATGGGGAGAAGAAAAGACGATACTTGGAGTGATGAAGGATTTTCATACAGCTTCTGTTCACCAGCCGATTTCACCTTTGATATTCAGATGCGTACCAGACAATGCGAGCATGGCGATGGTTCGCATTGAAGCCGGTTCGGAAAGAAAAGTGATTGATAATCTTACTGCGTTCTACAAATAAGTAAATCCCGGTTATGCATTAAATCTTCAGTTCCTGGATGAAACGTTCCGGGCACAATATTTAACTGAAGAGCGAACCCTTACTCTTGCAAAATATTTTGCCTGGCTCACCATTTTAATTTCCTGTCTGGGATTATTCGGTTTAGCTGCTTTCGATACAGAACGACGCACAAAAGAGATTGGTATCCGCAAAGTATTAGGCGCAAATACAAAAAGTCTTATTGCACTTTTATCCAAAGACTTTTTAAAACTGGTAGTAATAGCAATCATACTTGCATCCCCGGTTGCTTATTATTTAATGAACAAATGGTTGCAGGATTTTGCTTACAAAGTGAATATTAGCTGGTGGATTTTTATCGTTGCAGGAGCGTTGGCATTATTAATTGCATTGCTTACCGTAAGTTTCCAGGCTATTAAAGCGGCGATTGCTAATCCTGTGAAATCATTGCGAACGGAATAGGTGTCACCGCTAAGCAGGAAGCAAAAGTTATTAAAAACGGAATAAATAGTAAGCGATTGTAATGAATAGAAGTCAGGAATAAGTACTGAAAAGTTTAGAAAAAAATGATTTTATGATAAAGAATTTTTTAAAAATAACTTTCAGAAATCTGTTTCGCTATAAAGGCTTTTCAGCGATCAACATTTCCGGTCTGTCTGTTGGTATGGCCAGTGCGATCCTTATTTTTTTATGGATGTTTAATGAAATAAGTTTTGACAGGTTTCATACAAACAAAGTTTATTTATACCAGGCATGGAACCGGGGTGTATTCGATGGAAAATTGCAATGCTGGAATAATACTCCCCAATTGCTGGGCCCCACTTTGCAAGAGGAATATCCTGAAATAGCTAATGTTTCCCGGTTATATTCCCGCTGGTTTGTAACCAAAGCAGGAGAAAAAAAAGTTTCTTCCCAGGCTCTCATTGCCGATCCTTCTTTTTTATCCATGTTCAGTTTCCCTTTATTACAGGGAAATGTAAATACGGTCTTGAATAATACGTATTCTATTGTGATCACGGAAAAAATGGCGAAGAAGATGTTTGGGAAGGAAGATGCGATGGGTAAACTGATTACAATTGACAAAGACAATTTTACTGTTACCGGTATTTTAAAAAGCCTGCCAGCGAATACGTCGTTCAACTTCGAATATATATTGCCATGGGATTATCACATAAAAATTAACGGTGATGATAAAAATTGGGGGAACAATTTTGTAAAAACTTTTGTACAGGTAAAGCCCGGTACAAACGCTGATTTGCTGGGTGCTAAAATTAAAGACATAACGATAAAACATTCCAACCGTGCTGAAGAGCATGAAGTCTTTCTGCATCCTGCCAGTAAATGGCATTTATATTCAACATTTGAAAACGGAAAAATTGCAGGCGGACGAATTACAATAGTTCGCTTATTTGGAATTATCGCCTGCCTTATTTTATTAATTGCCTGTATCAACTTTATGAACCTGAGTACGGCCCGCAGTGAAAAGCGGGCAAAAGAAGTAGGCATTCGTAAAGTAGCAGGTGCCCATCGAAAATTACTGATCGGTCAATTTATGGGCGAATCTGTGATTATCGCTTTTATCGCTGGCTTACTGGCATTAACGCTTGTATACCTGTCTTTACCTTCCTTTAATGAGCTGGTAGGACAACAGCTTTTCGTACCCTATGCTAATATTTCTTTCTGGGCGATCGCTGTTTTATTTATTGCTTTTACCGGAATTGTCGCTGGGAGTTACCCTGCTTTCTTTTTATCGTCATTCAAACCCATCTCCGTTTTGAAAGGCACTTTCAAAAGAGCTCATTCCGCTATCAATCCAAGAAAAGTATTGGTAGTTGTGCAATTCAGCTTTGCTATCATATTGCTGATTTCCACACTTATCGTAGTACAACAGATACACCATGCGCAAAACAGGGATGCAGGGTATGAACGGGAGCAGGTAGTTTACCACTGGATCACGGGAGACATTGATAAGAATTATACCTCGCTCAAAAATGAATTGATGAGATCAGGTGTTGCTTCATCCGTTACTAAAACTTCCGGACCGCTTAGTTTCGGAATGAGCGATACCTGGGGTCTGGAATGGAAGGGGAAAAACACAAAAGAGAAAATAGATTTTGATCGTTTTAGTGAAGATGAAGGTTTAGTAAAAACAGCGGGGCTAAAACTTATAGCAGGACGGGATATGGATCTTACGAAATATCCTGCTGATTCCAGCGCCATGCTGATCAATGAATCTGCTGCTAAGGCCATGGGATTTAAAGACCCGGTAGGACAGCTTGTAAAAGATGGAGATGCGGAATATCATATAATAGGTGTTGTAAAAGATTTTTTATTGGAATCGCCGTTTGAACCTACTAGACCAATGGTCATTGAAGGCAGTAAGAGTTATTTCAATGTAGTGCATATAAAACTTGGTTCAGAAAAGACTACAGCGCAAAGCCTTAAAATAATAGAAGATCTTTTTAAAAAATTCAATCCTGAATATCCTTTTGAGTATCATTTTGTAGATGATGACTATGCGCTCAAGTTTGCATCTACACAACGTACCGCTACACTTGCCGGTTTATTTGCAGGGTTAACTATTTTTATTTCTTGTCTCGGACTGTTTGGCCTTGCTGCATACATGGCAGAAAATAGGATCAAAGAAATTGGCGTCCGTAAAGTATTAGGCGCATCTGTTTTCAATATCACTAAGTTGTTATCCAAAGAATTTTTAGCGTTGGTATTGATTTCCATTTTTATTGCTTCACCAATAGCCTGGTATGCAATGCATAAATGGTTGCAGGGTTATTCCTACCGGATAGAAATACAGTGGTGGGTATTTGGATTGGCAGGTATGCTGGCATTGGCAGTAGCCTTAGTGACGGTAAGTTTCCAGGCAATAAAAGCGGCGATTGCAAACCCGGTGAAGAGTTTGAGAACGGAGTAGTCAAGAGTTCGGAATCGGCAGTCATTGAACATTATAAAATAACCTTTAACGATATGATCAAAAACTATTTCAAGATCGCATGGCGCAACATGGTAAGGAGCAAAGGCTATAGCGCTATCAACATCGGAGGGCTTGCCGTGGGTATGGCCGTTGCGATGCTGATCGCATTTTGGATCTATGATGAGCTGAATTTTAATAAATATCATAAGAATTATGATCGAATAGCGCAGGTCGTGCAACACCAGACTTTCAATGGAACGAAAGGGACCGGCACCGCTATACCATTTCCATTGACAGCCGCCATACAAAATAAATATGGAAACGATTTCAAATACCTGGTGATGTCCTCGTGGCAGGGTAACCGTATACTGTCTTCCGGTGATAAAAAGTTAACGGTGGAAGGCAATTTCATGGGGGCCGATGTTGCCCGGATGTTGACATTGAATATGATAAAAGGTAATTATGATGCATTAAAAGATCCTCACTCCATCCTTCTTTCCACATCAACAGCAAAGGCGCTATTTGGTAATGAAGAAGCGATGAATAAGCTGGTGAAAATTTCAAACACCATTGATGTAAAAGTTACAGGTGTATTTGCAGATCTTCCCCACGCCACCCGATTCAGCCCGATCGAACCTCGTAATGTCCCATAACCCGGC
>CAMLEX010000295.1 GCA_946479055.1 uncultured Bacteroidota bacterium
AAAGCATATACCCATACGCCTGGTTCAGATCTTCGAATGTCAAAGGCTTATTGTTGAGCTTTGGCTTTGGCAATACATCAAAAATACTCACCAGCTCTTTCAATGCTATAGCAGGAATGGTGATAACTTTTTTTGCTGCAGGCACATCCGGAAGATGGGTGCCCAAAGGCAGGTTTTTACTGATGACATTCCGGAATTGCCAGAATTTATGAGTCGCATTGCCTGCTTCATCCAAAGGTGCATTATAATCATAACTGCTGATCTGCGGTTCGTATGGATTTTTATCATTGTAATTAGCGCCATTCATAAAACCTCTTGTTGTACCGCCATGAAACATATACATATTGATGGATATGCCGGCTTGCAGTACAGTATCCAACCTGCCCGAATATGATTCAGCAGGTACGGTATGATGTTTTGTACCCCACCAATCAAACCATGCCGGGTACCATTCTGCTATAAAAAATGGTCCCTTGCCGCTATTATTTTCTCTTACCAGCGATTTCATTTGTGTGGGGTTGTCCAATCCGTTGATGGCTGGAAGCAGACCAGGTAAATTACCTTTTGCCACATCTTTAGCCGGATCACAGGTATATAATACTCCATCAAACCCCGCATCGGTAAACATTTTCCGATTAATCTCCAGGTAATCCTTGTCATTAGAATAGGATCCGTATTCATTTTCCACCTGAACAAGAATTATGTTTCCACCTTTGTGAATCAACAGCGGTGCAAGCTGTTTGCCAACCTGCATGATGTACTGTTGATAGGCATTGAGGTATTTTGATTCTCTGCTGCGAACGACAAGCTCTTTTTCATTTTGTAACCAATATGGATAACCGCCAAATTCCCATTCTGCACATACATAGGGACTAGGACGCAGTACTACCCATAGTCCCTCTTCCTGTGCAATTCTTACAAATGCTGCGATATCATTATTGCCTGAAAAATCATATTTACCTTTCTGTGGCTCATGAATATTCCAGAAAACATAGGTACCGATGGTGTTAATGCCCATAGCTTTTGCCATCTTCATCCGGTGCCGCCATGCTTCTTTAGGCACACGGGGATAATGGATTTCGCCGGAAATTATCTGGAATGGTTTTCCATTCAACAAAAATGCAGTGTCATTGTATGTAAAACTGTTTTTTGATTGGGCATAAACAGCAGGCGATAACAAACATACAATGAGCATTAACCGCATAAAAGACTGAATGCGTTTTATCCAATTAGTTTTATTCATTGACAAGGGGATTAATCTATTATTAAATTGTATTAAAAAGACTTCAGTATAACCCGATCAGGTGCCGGACTAAAAAATTTATTAATAATCAGTGACCAGTGTAGTAATACTTCTGGGCTCAACCGCTACGAGTGCGGATGAAACTTGTTTTTTCTGCAGGTTTTTTCCTTCGGATGTTATGTACATATGGAATTGCGTAAAAGGAACTGCCGATGCCGCCGCTATATTCTTCAATGAAACTTTCTGCTCATCATAACCGGTATTGACGATTACAACAATCAGTTTTTTGGCAACATCATCTATATATGCCGAGGTGGAAATTCCCGTCGTGTTTGCAGAAGAAGAAACTTCAACCCTTATCATACCGGGCCGTATGAACCTGCTGTAATTACCAAATGCCCATAGCATTTTACTTTGATAAATATTTCCATCCAATTTATTTTGATCAATGTAAACAAGGCCATCTTTATAATCGTAAGGAGAAACCGCCAACCACCACTGCCAGGCTGTTGCATTGGCATACACCAAATCTTTATGTATAACATTCGCTATGTACAAAGCAGGCGCCATACCCAGGTCCCGCTTTTCGCCTTTTATCTCACCTTCGTTGTCGCCCAGGATACAATATTCAGATTGCCAGTAACGGATTCCGGGGTTGGATGCAATACGAGTTGCTATATCCTTTCTTACTGAAACAGCGGTTGATTGTGGCGACGTAGAAAAATAACTATGCGCGGCCACGGTTTTACTTATGTTAGATAGCTGACCCAGGTAATAGGCGGAAGAAGGATCAAAAAAAACATTTACCTGGTTTCCCCGTCCAGGTTTATCCTCATCTGCTAATAGGTATTTAATATGGCCTGATTCAGGAACAGTGATCTTTGCAGGCAAATTGTATTGCTGCAACGCCTTACTGACCGATTTTACCACACCGGAAATATCTTCATTGGTATAAGGGCTTCCTTCCTGTCCTCCATCACTCCAGTCCCACTGTGGTTCGTTAACCGGGCTGATATAATTAAAATCAATACCTGTTATATTTTTCACACCCCTGGTAACTTCAGCGGTAAATTTTCCAAGTTCTTCAAACTGGCTGCTATCAATATTCGTTATTCCATTGTTAGCAAAGGCTTTTTTGTTTTTGGTAATATTCACCGGTGCGCTATTCAGAAACCCCAGGAATTGTTTAACGCCTCTTTGTTGAGCTGCTTTTAGAAACCATACTTGACCGGGCTGCCGGTTCCAATTATAACTACCATCGGGTTCCAGGAACGATTCTGCACGCCTCCATTCATCCTTAATGCCACTTGATTCTCCTTGCTGGGCGCTGCCTGCGCCAATATTAAATCGCCAGAGTGATAGACCGATACCTTTAGGACTGCCATTGCTAAAGGTATCGGTACTAAAAAGAAGATCCGCTATTGCATTCTTTTTTGCTTCCGGCCATTGACCAGTAAACTGACAAGCCCAGGCATCTGATGCACCAAAATTTTCAATAGCCTGGAATTGTTTGCTGGTATTGATGTCAATTCGAATTGATTCAGTTCCGGTTTTTACCAGCTCCTCTTTTTTCGAAGAGCATGCCAATGATACACAAATCGACAACAAAACTGTACGGATAAATAAATGCATCGCTATTAAGTATTTTAATTATTAATAACCCGGGATTACAACCCGCGGTTAATTCCAATTTCTAATCCACGCAATTCTGCAAGGCCTCTAAGTCTCCCGATTGCTGAATAGCCCGGGTTTGTTTTTTTATGAAGGTCGTCCAGCATCTGGTGACCATGATCAGGACGCATCGGGATATTAATTTTTCTTTTCCGCATGACACCAATCAAATTCTTTACCACTGCATACATATCTACATCTCCTTCAAGATGATTGGCTTCATAAAAATTACCTTCCTCATCCCGCTGTGTACTACGAAGATGTACGAAGTTGATACGATCGGCGAACTGCTCTACCATGGCAGGCAGATCATTATCCGGTCTTACTCCAAAAGAACCCGTACAAAAACAAAGTCCATTGCTACTACCGGGAACGGCTTTAAACAATTGTTCCACCAGCTTTGCCGTACTAACCACCCTGGGTAAACCAAAGATCGGGTATGGCGGATCATCAGGATGTATGGCCAACTTTACTCCTGCTTCATCAGCCACAGGAACGACTGCTTTTAAAAATTCAATTAAATGTTGTTGCAATTGGGCCGCATCAATTCCTTTGTATTTATCCAACGCCTGTTGAAATTTTTCCAGTGTAAAACTTTCCTCGCTTCCCGGCAACCCAGCAATAATGTTTTTTTGCAACAAGCTTCGCTGCTCTTCCGTCATCTCAGCAAAACGCTGCCTGGCCTTTGACAATTCTTCAGAAGTATAATCTTTTTCTGCTCCGGGTCGTTGCAACATAAATACATCAAAAGCCACCAGCGCTGATTTTTCAAACCGTAATGCCTTACTTCCGTCTTCGCAGGTATAACTCAGATCAGTTCTTGTCCAATCCAAAACCGGCATGAAGTTATAAGTCACAATCTTTACGTCACAACTGGCAAGGTTGCGGATACTCTGGCAATAGTTATCAATATATTGCTTATACTTTCCTTGTTGTGTTTTTAAATCTTCATGCACCGGCACACTTTCAACAACAGACCATTTCAATCCTGCATCTTCAATTATTTTTTTCCTTTTCATGATCTCATCTACTGTCCACACTTCACCATTAGGTATATGATGCAAGGCAGATACAATACCACTGCATCCTGCTTGCCGGATATCAGCCAAACTTACCGGATCATTGGGTCCGAACCACCGCATTGTTTGTTCAAATTGATTCATATTATTCAAAGATAAAAAGCGAATAAAAATTAAAAATTATACCCCACTAAAAGCAAGAAATCCACCATCGAGTACGACAGATGTTCCATTTACAAAACCAGAAGCATCGCTCATCAACCAAACCAATGCACCTGCAAGTTCTTCAGGTTTACCAAAACGTTTGAACGGAGTGTTCTCTATTATTGTATTGCCCCGTTGTGTATAAGAACCATCTTCATTGGTCAATAGAGTTCTGTTTTGTTCGGTAAGAAAAAAACCGGGCACAATAGCATTCATCCGCACGGCATCCTTATAACGATTGGCCAGTTCAACAGCAAACCATTTTGTATAACTTTCTATAGCTGATTTTGCCAGACTGTATCCTAATACCCTGGTTAAAGCCTGGTGAGCAGAAACAGAAGAAATATTTACAATACTTCCCTTGCCAGCGGTATCCACTATTGCCTTTCCAAATATCTGTGTTGGCAATAATGTTCCAAACAAGTTTAAGTCAAGTACCTTTCTCAATGCATCCATATTGATATCGAAAATATCATTGCCGGGTGGCAGCACCGCTTCGGGCACATTTCCACCTGCAGCATTTACCAGTCCATCTATCTTACCATACTTTTCAATCATCTTTTCTTTTGCCGCCAGCAACTGTTCCTTGTTCAATACATCAGCGGTAAGAGCAGTAGCTTCACCTCCTGACTTCACTATTTCTTCTGCCCGCTGCTGAGCAGCCAATGTATTTCTTCCTAAAATACCTACTGTGGCTCCTGCTTCTGCTAGTGCCTTATTAAAAGCATAGCCCAATACACCAGTGGCACCTGTAACTACAATGACTTTTCCCGCTAATTGTTTTGTTGACATATTTAATTATTGACAATAAAACCGTGTGAGCTGTGGTCTTATTTATTTTTTACGTTTTTGCAAGATATATAAATGAACAATATGAATCTTAAAAAACGTAAAACTCAAACTTCCGATTTAATTGTAACCTGCTATTAAAGATTTCACATGTAGCAAATTACCATAGTAATAAGCTATTTTAACATACTTATTTCTCCTGTATCAATTTCATTTCAGGTCCGGTATCAGAAAAATTTTTTACTCTGGATATTGCCTCTCAAAAATTTCAATCACCAAATTGTTTATTACAGAAAAACTCAAAGCTTTTTTTGAATGAGCATTCACGCTGGAGTGAAGCCGTACCTATAAATTTATCTCCGATAAAAAATGCATTGAGTAAACCAAAATAAAACATAAGAAAGTATACATGCCATGTATTTAAGAATCAAGGTAAATGGGAATAGATATCATGTTCTCAATGATGAACTAATTCTTCATAAAAGGATTAAAAATGAATGAAATTATTTCTGTTAAAAAGTTTAAATTTTAAACACTGCGATATTTTTATTGATTATCCACTTACATTTGCTCAAACTTTAGGGGTGCCGCAAGGCTGAGATGATACCCTCGAACCTGATGCAGGTAATGCTGCCGAAGGGAAAAGTACTTCATACTTTACGTCTGTTCCATTCCTGAAGTTTCATTTTTTTAAATTCTTTTCGGAATGGAAATCCAACTCAATAATCAATCAAAGGAAATTGCTCCTTGCATATCTATTCAGCAATTGCTGGACGAAGTAGTAGGCCAAAAGCAAAAAGGAATTGCTGTAGCCATCAACAACAGCGTTGTTCCAAAAGCTGTATGGGACAATCATATTCTTCAGGCAAACGATAACATTCTAATCATTAAAGCGGCACAGGGCGGCTAAACAATTCTTTTAAATCAAACATCCTGGTATGAAAAAAACAGACAAAGCTCCTGAACAACAGGTTATTTCCTGCACACCTTTTCCCGGATCGAAAAAAATATATGTGCCGGGGCAGCAGTATGAAATAAAAGTTGCCATGCGGGAAATTTCACTCTCGCCAACCAAACTTACCAATGGTAAACTGGAAGAAAATGCGGCTGTAACCGTATATGATACCAGCGGCCCCTACACGGATCCAAATGTAGTAATTGATATTAAAAAAGGTTTGCCCCGCTTGCGTGAGCAGTGGATAAAAGATAGAAACGATGTGGAAGAATTGATTGATGTAAGTTCTGATTACGGAAAGATCAGAAAAAGTGATGCGTCTTTAGATCTCCTGCGTTTTGAACATATCAAAAAACCGTTGCGTGCTAAAAGCGGAACTAATGTAACTCAATTGCATTATGCCAAAAAAGGCATTATCACGCCAGAGATGGAATACATTGCTATCCGGGAAAACCAGCACATTGATAACTTAAAACATAAGTTGAACGGCCATTATGAATTGTTAACCCAACAGCATGCCGGTAACAGTTTTGGCGCCAATACACCAAAAGGATTTATTACGCCGGAATTTGTACGGCAGGAAGTAGCGGCGGGACGTGCAATTATTCCCAATAATATCAACCATCCGGAAAGTGAACCCATGATCATTGGCAGAAATTTTTTGGTAAAGATCAATGCTAATATTGGCAACAGTGCGG
>CAMLEX010000296.1 GCA_946479055.1 uncultured Bacteroidota bacterium
GGGTTTTTCATTCCGATTTACTCTTTCTTATTCTGTAGAGCTTGTTACGCTAGACGCAAATAACATTTTATAGGTAGATTGGCAATAAAGATTGCATCAACCTCCACTGGTTCGCATGTTTTGTGTTACAATAAAATCTCCCTACATATAGGATATGTTCCTGCATAGGGCTGACCTTTGCATGCAGCGATTTTCGCGGTTATCATTCATCAGTCGTCACTCCCGATTTATTGAGAGCTGCAACCCGTATCCCTGATCTGATTCCTCGCATTCTTTTATTATTCGAACCTTCCCTTGCAGCCTGTGTTGTAACTTTGCTTAATTTATTTCAAGCATGGCTTACAAAAATCAGCAGCAATTTATTGACGCATTAGAAAAAGCAGGTGAATTAGTCCGTATTAAACTCTATGTTAATCCCAAACTGGAAATGGCGGAGATCACTGACCGGATGAGCAAAGAACCGGGCGGTGGAAAAGCGATCCTTTTTGAAAATACCGGTTACGATTTCCCGGTATTGATGAATGCCTATGGCAGTGAAAAAAGAATGTGCATGGCATTGGGAGTAAATCATCTTGATGATACCGCAAAAGAGATTGAAAATTTATTCAAAATGCTTGCTTCTCCCAAAGAAAGTATTTTAGATAAATTAAAATTACTTCCCAAACTAGGGCAGTTTGCATCCTGGATGCCGAAAGTAAAAAGCGGGAAAGGAGAGTGCCAGGAAGTAATTATGAAGGAACCTGATATTACAAAACTCCCGGTTATCACCTGCTGGCCAAAAGATGGGGGTCCCTTTGTTACACTCCCTATTATTCATACTAAAGATCCAACTACCAATTCACGGAATGTAGGAATGTATCGAATGCAGGTATATGGGCCAACACTTACCGGTATGCATTGGCACAAGCATAAGGTATCTGCCAAGCATTTTAATGAATATAAAAAACTGAATAAACGAATGCCGGTAGCTGTAGCATTGGGCGGTGATCCGGTTTATGCTTATTCAGCTACTGCGCCACTGCCTGAAAATGTAGACGAATACATGCTGGCAGGTTTCCTGCGAAAGAAAAAGGTGGAGTTGGTAAAATGTATTTCCCAACCCGATGTAGAAGTGCCAGCCGATGCTGACTTTATCATTGAAGGATATGTTGATCCCAATGATGAACTGATCTGGGAAGGCCCTTTTGGTGATCATACCGGTTACTATTCATTACCCGATTGGTATCCCCGGTTTCATATCACAGCCATCACACATAAAAAAAATCCTGTTTACCCGGCAACAATCGTGGGCATCCCACCGCAGGAAGATGCCTGGCTGGGAAAAGCAACGGAACGAATATTCCTGGCGCCGATCAAAATGACAATGGTTCCTGAAATAGTGGATATGGAAATGCCGGTGGAAGGAGTGTTTCATAATCTTGTTATCACTAAGATCAATAAGGAATATGCAGGGCAGGGACAAAAAGTAATGAATGCAATGTGGGGTGCCGGGCAAATGATGTTTAATAAAATCCTGGTAATTGCAGATGAAGCTACTTCGATTACTGATTACTTGCAACTGGCACAATATGTTTTTAAAAATCTGAACCCCACAACGGATATTTATTTTTCGCAGGGCCCGATGGATGTACTGGATCATAGTTGCAGTAAGATGGGCTTTGGTGGTAAAATGTGTATTGATGGAACGAAGAAATTTGAGGAAGAAAGAGATGAACGGTTCTCGTCTAACGTTTCGCGTTTCCTGGTTACTGAAGAGTCTTTACTGGAAAAATATACTGAGATAAAAAGAGTGAATACTTCTTTATTAAAAAAAGACATTCCCTGTTTGATTATTTCAGTAGAAAAAAACAGGCCCGGACATATTAAAGAACTGCATGAGCGGCTTGCTGCATTGAAAGAAACGCAAGGGGTGAAGATGATCTTATATGTAGAACATACTGTAGATGCAAATGATCTGACAACAGCATTATGGCGGTTTTGTAATAACCTTGATCCAAAGAGAGATAGTCTTCTGTATCGGGGGGCTGCCGCCAACGAACAATCAACGAACAACCAATACTTCGCCTGCATGGGCCTGGATGGCACAAGAAAAACAAAAGAGCTCGATGATTTTCACCGCGACTGGCCCAATATCATTGTAGCCGATAATGAAACAATAACCGCGGTTGATGAAAAATGGGAGCAATTGAATATTGGACCATTCATCCCTTCTCCATCTCTGAAGTTTAAAGAACAGATGTATGGACAAGAGGCCGTGGTGGAATAGAAAGAAAAAACTAACTTGCTAAAAATGATCTGGAAGAATCATAATATCCAACAGTTCAGCATAAAGAATAGCCACTCATATGAAACGAATTAGTGCAGTATTATTAGGAAGCATCATGGCAATAGCAGCTTTTGCTCAGAAAAACACATCAGACAATACTCTTCTCTGGAAGATAAGTGGCAATGGACTTAAAAAACCTTCTTATCTTTTTGGGACTATCCATATGCTTTGCAAAGAGGATGCTGTGTTGAGCGATAGTTTGAAAAATATTATCAAAAATGTAAAAGAGGTTTACCTTGAAGTGGACCTTGATAATATGTTTGAAATGCTGAGCGTCATGAGCAAGATGAAAATGAGAGGGGATACTACCTTGCAGGATCTGCTCAGTGAAACAGATTATGAAAAAGTGAAGAACTATTTTGAAACAAAAGGATCCATGCTTCCTTTTTCCATGCTGGAAACGTATAAGCCTATGCTGGCCGCTTCTACCTTGCAACAGGGCGGCTTACCCTGCGAATCAACAGCAATGATGGAACAGGAGATCATGCAGGAAGCCAAGCAATATAAAAAATCAATAAAAGGGCTGGAAAGCATGAGCTACCAGGCTTCAGTGCTGGATAGCATACCTTATAAACTACAGGCAGAACAATTGGTGAGCTACATTGATAACGCTATGAAAGGAGGCGATGAAGATAAAGAGTTTTCCGAAATGATGAATGCATACAAAAACCAGGATCTCAAAAAACTGGAAGAAATGCTGATGAAAAGCGATCCCAGTATTTCTAATTATACCGATGTGCTTTTATATAACCGTAATCGCAACTGGGTTGATAAACTAAAAGAATTGATGCCGGAAAAACCCCTATTGATAGCTGTGGGAGCAGGACATCTGCCAGGAAAAGAAGGCTGTATTAATTTGTTGCGCAAAGAAGGATACAAAGTAACTCCTGTTAAAAATACAAGTAAGCCTTTGCGTGAAATATAAGAAGTAACATCATCAAAACCGTATTAAAAAATCCAATCCCCAGATTAATGGAACACCGGAAGAAAGTATTGACCATTTCAGGAAGTACAAGACAGCTATCAACCAACCTCAGTCTATTAAAAGCAATCGCCAATTTATTTGAATCTGATTTTGAGTTTACACATTTTGATGGGCTTTCGGCTTTGCCACATTTCAATCCGGATGATGATAATGAAAATCCACCTTCCAATGTTGCCGTATTCAGAAAAAGGATAAGAGAAACAGATGGCGTACTAATTTGTACGCCTGAATACGCTATGGGAATGCCAGGATCATTGAAAAATGCATTGGACTGGACTGTTTCTTCATCCGATTTTTCACAAAAACCTGTTGCCGTTATTACAGCATCTACCTCCGGTGAAAAAGCACATGGGTCATTGATCGGTACGCTTAATGTAATAGAAGCTTTAACCAATAAAGATATTCAACTGCTGATATCGTTTGCAAAATCAAAAATCAATAACAGCAACATCATTACCGATGAGAAAACACTGACGGAGGTAAAGAAATTAATGAATGATTTTTTGCAGGTGCTGCGTGATCTTAAAACAGAAAATTAGAATACAGAATTTGAACAAAAAAAACCGGCAACTTTCGCTGCCGGTTCTACTATCAATTGTTTCAAAAAATTTAAAGCTCTCAAATACGCATTCTTATAGATGAATGATCTTTCTGTTACGAACAGATTTCAGTGTGTTGATAGCTTTTTGCATTTCCTTTCTATGCTTTGCTACTGATTTCAACGTAATATCAGAATCAGGCACTCCGCATTGATTTGTTTGTTTCAATTCTTTTTCAAGCGAAGAAAGTTCAGCTATTGCCGATGTATAAACATGTTGCAGGCTATCCATTTTTATTTCAACAAGGGCCTTGTTCAGTTGTATATTAATCTGGTTCCAATCGATTTTGTCGTAAGCAATCTTTAGACGTTCTTCCATTTTTTCCCAATCCAGTTCGCTCATCGCTTTTTTATACTCCGTTTTCAGTTGCTCTTTTTCCTCCAATGTCATAGCATCGGCAATACTGGTTTCCATTACTTTCCACTGGTCCTCCGTCATTACTTTTTTAGATGCAATCAACGCTTCTTTGACTTGCTCTTCCTGCTCCTGATCCAATTGAGGAGCTATATTTTCCAGGAAATTCACATTAATAAAAGGCGAATTATTTATTGGCTTCAATGAAACTTGTACCTTCTCACTAACTTTTTCGGATGCAGAAGTCCGTGGAGATTCTTTTATTAACTCTTCATTTACCGGAGATGAATTATTAATGACCGGGGTAGAAACAATTTCAATTCCTTTACTCGTATTAACGGCTCGATCCATTTCTATTACTATTTTACCAGGGGCAAATAGATTAAATGGATCTGAAAGATCTGTAAGAAGGCCTGGCCTGATAGTACTTTCTCCTGGTTTACTCAACAGCAGCAACGCATTCAGGCTGATAAAACAAAGCAGCGCAGCCATCACACCTGCCAATTTATTAAAAGAAAAAACAGATTTTTTCCGGATACCCATTATCGTCTCAATTCTTGTTAAGAGGTCATTCCGTTTTCCACCTGAAGCAGCTACTGCCAGTGTATGGGCAGAAGTATGTGCGGCTTTTTCCAAAGCCAGCAATGCAGATGCATAGCCATGCGGTTCGTATTGGAATTGTAATACTATTTCATCACAATTTTTTTCTCGTTCCGTTTCTATAATTTTAGCAAAAGCGTTTACAAAAGGATTGAAATAAAGAATGGTTTGTATAGCTCTTGTAACAAGATTGATCAGAAAATCAAACCGCTTAATATGGGAGAGCTCATGAAGCAATACAGCTTCTGTTTGTTGAGTAGATAAATGATTGATGGCTGCTACCGGTAACAGGATGATGGGTTTGAGGTAACCAATAGTAACGGGTGAAGTAATAAATTCAGACATCCAGACATGCACAGGTTTTGTAATGCCCATTTGTGCAGAAATTTTTTGTACAAACATTTTCCATTGTACATCAGCCTTGCTTATACCATATTGACGAATGGCCTGAACATACCGGTAATTTCTTATAAAATTGAGAAGCGGCAGCACCAATAAAACAAGATAAACAATCGAGGCTACCGGCAACATCGTGTAAAGCCATGTATTTACATCCTGGCTGCCATTGATAGCAATAAATGCTGAATATCCTGTGTGTGCTGAGGAAGTATCAGCAAGAATAACAAAGAATGTAAAAACAAACCAGCCAAAGCCTGCAAAAAGCAGGTAGGTTGCGAATGCACTTTTTTGACTGGATTTAGTTGTCCTTAATATTGCAGTTACTAATTGGTAAACCACCCACAACAATGCCATCTGCCACAAGCTGTTTAGAACAGCCCATCCCAATGCCTGCAGAAAGTTGGATTGCCCGATAGCAAACATGAGTTATTGTTTTTTCAGATCATTTAATAGTGCCTGTATTTTTTCCAGTTCATCGGGGCTTGCTTTATGTTCGCCCAAGGCCTGGATAACGAGTTGGGTAGGAGAACCGCCAAAAAGGCTGTCAATCATTTTGCCCAATAAATGTTTTTGTGTTTTTTCTTTATTCACTGCCGCCTGGTATACATGAGTACGCATGGAGTCGTCTCTTTTTACCAGGCCTTTTTCATTCATGATCTGCATCAGCTTTAAGGTAGTGGTATAACCCACATCCTTTGTGGCGGCTAAACCTTCATGTACTTCTCGTACCGTGGCCAGCCCTTTCATCCAAAGGATCTGCAAAATTTCTAACTCACTTTCTGTTGGCTTAATAGTTTTTATTGTTGACATGGGTTGTATGTTTTGCTAATCGAATATACGATTATTTTCGTACAGCAATAATACCCTAAACTTTTTTAATTTTTTTTAACACTGCTTAACAATGAGACGTAGAAGGAGAAGAAAGGTTACAAAAAAAATAGCCCCCCTGTAGAAACAGCGGGACTATGTGATAATGGTTCTGATTAAGCTCTTGAACTATTTATAGTCAACCGTATTTTTTACTAAAACGGTTGCTTTGTCTTGTTGTACCACCACTTCTTTAGAAGGGGTAGTTTTTTTTATTTGAGTCTGCGATTCTGCTGGTCCACTCATTTGCGCCAAGGTAGGAGCAATGACCATAGATACGATAGACATCAATTTAATAAGAATATTCATTGACGGACCGGAAGTATCTTTAAACGGGTCACCTACTGTATCACCGGTAACAGAAGCTTTATGCGGCTCTGATTTTTTATAAAACATTTCACCGTTTATTTCTACACCTTTTTCAAAAG
>CAMLEX010000297.1 GCA_946479055.1 uncultured Bacteroidota bacterium
AATCTAAATAAAGGCACGCTAAAATACTAATGAAATCCCTTTTTTGTTTTTTTTTAAAAAATTGATCCCGGTCACATTGCAAGGTCGTCTTAAAGTTTTTGAATATATCCAACTGAGGCAGGAAAATACTTTGACATTGGCTACCTCAAGAATAATCTTAATCTCATTGTCTGCCTTGAAGTTGTATCCCTTATGGCGGAGGCATTAAAAAAATTGTTTATACTGTTAAATGGGTACTGGGAAATGCTTATTTTAGAAATCCAGAGGCAAACCTGGTAAAACCGGTTTCTTTTATTAATTCAGGTAAATCACTGTAAACAGATTTTTTTCTTTTATTGGCATTATTTAATATGAGGGAAAATAAACGAACGTATTTTTTAGTTAGGATATTAACAGAAACCCTGTCTGGCCTATTTGAAAGACTTTTAATGGTTGCTTTTTTTTTATTGGATGACTTGATTATGAAATTAGTACCTGCATCCTGGCAATGCATAGTTAATTCATTGGCCTCTGTCTCGTGATTTGTAAACAGAAGCGCTTCATAAACAGGTTCTGCAAATTCAGCAAAATTTTGTTCCGTATTTAATTTTGTGAGATACTGTATAGCTTCTGCCCAGATATGATCAATTGAGAGATTTTTTGTATTTGCATGATACAGATTCGCTGCCAATAATCTGCCTGCAATATGCGGTGGATATTTGCTGGTGCTAACGTTCGGTATTTCCTTTATATTTTTTTCAACCAATTCCGGATTATCGGTTAACCAATATTTTAATACCTGAATAGAATAGAAAAAAGCTTTCGCTTCGGTAGTATTTTTTGAAATAAGATAGTAGTGAAGCCCTTTTCCATAGTAAGAAGTAAGCCTATCCATATTCACTGACTTTTCGTAATAATAGTATTGTCCGGTATCAGTTTTTGCAATTTCCCTCTGGAACTTGTCAATCAGATCAGGATTGCGTTCCAGGAAAAGAATTGTTTGCTCTATTATTTTATCAAAATTATTATCATTAGCAGATAATACCGAAGTATGTCTGAATAGAGAAATCATGTAATGGAGTATCTCGTCTTTATTGATGCTGGTATCTGCTTCTTTTTTTTCAGAAATATCTTCAATCTCCTCGGGAGAGTTAAACCCGCAATATTTCGATAAAATAAGTAAGGTGGATCTGGAAGCTGTATAATTTGTTTTTACTAACCCAAAAAAACGCCTCACCGTATTCACATTTACAGTTGAATCAGTTTTTTGATAAATATCTTCTACTAACTGAATACAATCCCTGTAGGATATGATCTTTCGGCCGAAGGTTTGTTCCAATTCTTTTTTAAGTGCTGATAATGCTTCCTGTTTCATAGTTTTCAGGTTGCCTTTCTGTGTTTAGCAACTTTTGCATAAAACTATTGTAATTCTTCCTTCATCTTGCCCAGCACATCTTTTTCAATCATTTTCCGGGCTACCCGTATCATATTTTTAAATGCTTTGGCTTTAGAAATGCCATGGCCAATTATGACCGGCTTCGATACCCCCAATACCGGCGTACCTCCATAATTTTCAAAATTAAATCGATCGAAATACTCGTGATCAAGCCGCTGACGCTGACTGATATCATATAAGGATTCTGCCAGTTTAAGGATGATATTGCCGGTAAATCCTTCACATACCATAACATCTGCTTTGTCGAGCAATACGTCCCTGCCTTCAATATTTCCTATGAAATCAATATGCTTGTTTTCTTTAAGCAGGGGATAAGTGGCCTGGGCCAGTATATTTCCCTTACCTTCTTCTTCGCCTACATTTATCAAGCCTACCCGGGGTTTTTCGATACCCAGTATCAATTGCGAATAAACTGATCCCATTACTGCAAACTGATTTAGTTGTTCCGGCTTGCAATCTGCATTTAAACCTACATCCAGTAATAATCCTGTGCTACCATTTTCTTTAGGTATAATAGTAGATATTGTTGGCCTGATGACACCTTCAAGTGCTTTAAGACTAAATAAAGCGCCGACTAGCATAGCTCCTGTATTTCCCGCACTGATAAAAGCATCTATTTTGCCGGAAACAAGCAAATGGAAACCAATGGCGATAGAAGATTGCTGTTTTTCTTTCAATGCTTTGGTAGGATGTTCATGCATGTCTATGACCTGCTCAGCATGAACTACTTTAATCCGGCCTGGATCAGCAGGATATTCTTTCAATAAGTCATCCAATTGACTGTTATTGCCGATCAGGGTAAGAGTAGCCGGAGAATTTTCTTCTTCTGCCAAATATTGTTGTACACCTTTCACCGCTTCCAGCGGAGCCAGGTCACCACCCATCATATCAAGTCCGATATTCATTTGTAAGCGTAAAATACTAATTCTAAAATAACAAATTCCAAATTCCATCAGGTATTAACCCAATAGATTTGGAATTTACTTCTTTCTTCAGCAGGAAATCCTTCCTGAATTACTTCACGGGAGATTTTTCTGCCACCACTTTACCCTTATAGTAAAGTTTGCCTTCACTTACGTGGGCACGGTGACGAACATGCGTTTCGCCGGTAGTACTGTCTGTAGTCAAAGTAGCAGCAGTTGCTTTATAATGTGTTCTACGCTTAGCACTTCTTTGCTGGCTGTGTCTACGTTTGGGATTTGGCATAACTCAACAATTAAAATCAGAAAATATTATTAATACTAATTATCTAAATCTTTAAACTTTTCCAACCCTTTCCAAATGGGGTTATCTTTTTTCTCTGTTTCCTCAGGCTCCATTTTTTTTAGAGCTTCCAATGCTTCCTGGTTACACGCTGGTCCGTTTTTATCATTAAAACCACACACTTTCTGCATCGGGATACTGAGATTAATGAATTCATATATCCAATCTGCAACATCTACATGGCTTTCTCCACGGCTAATATAATAAACATCGGGATCATCTTCCTGGTCATTCATCAGTTCCGGCTCCTCTACAATCTTTACCA
The DNA here is from genome assembly GCA_946479055.1 of uncultured Bacteroidota bacterium. Next base: position 2,964 of record CAMLEX010000297.1, read on the forward strand.
CGATATTGAATTCATCCCACAATTCCAGCGTTAGCTCATTATTGCAACGGTCGCAATTAGCCAATAGGCTTCCACCTATTTCAAACTTTAAGAGCATAAAACTGCTCTTTTTATCAAGCGTAAGCTTTACATTGGCTTTGCAGTTGCTAAAATCCTGCTGCTGGAATCGCTCAAAGAACTTATCAGTTATCTCATAGTTGTATTCATGGATACCGGGTTTAAGTCCCACGAAAGCTATCTCATATTCCCGACGGTAGCCCATTGTCAACTTTTTAAGAGTTGGCAAAGGTAAGGGGATTTACTGAAAATTTGTGGCTGTTTTTTAATTATTTTCGATCTTGGTGTGATAATTTAACGGCCTGATTCAGATACTTTTAAAAAAATTGTTTTTGCAACGTTTTCTTTCCCGCTTGTTTGACCGGCTTATGAAAAGCTGGAGCTGGATTCTTCTGATCCTGCTAACCATACTAATAAAATGGGCATCCTGGTACCCCGGATGGGTAGAGAATTATTATACTTATGGGGCTTACCCTGCCATTGCCAGGGTACAACGTTTCTTGTTTGGTTGGCTTCCGTTTAGCCTCGGCGATCTTTTTTATGGTTTTCTGCTCCTGGTAGTTATTTTCAGGAGTTTTCGGTTTTTTAAATTGTTGTTTCAGAAAAAACTTACCCGTGGGTATTTCGTTGCGGCTATGCAGCAAGCTATATTCTTTTTCCTTTTTGTATACGTATTCTTCAATTTGTTGTGGGGATTAAATTATAACCGTAAAGGGATTTCGTATCAAATAGGCATAGAAGTTAAAAAATATTCACTGGCGGAGCTCGATACACTTACATCCGCTGTACAGAACAAGCTAAATGAGTATGCTGCCTTGACAACAGAAGAGCAAAGAAATTCATTTGCAAAAAAAAGAGACTTATTCAGAGAAAGCAGCCTTGCCTTCCAAAGTGCATCAAAGCAGTTTCCCTTTCTGACATACCAGCCTGCTTCCGTTAAGCCTTCCTTATTTAGTTATGCAGGTAATTATTTGGGGTTCCAGGGTTATTACAATCCTTTTTCCGGTGAAGCCCAGGTAAACACAACTATCCCCCGGTTCTTAGAACCCTTTGTAACTGTACATGAAATTGCTCATCAGTTGGGCTATGGAAAAGAGAATGAAGCCAATTTTGTGGCTTTCCTGGCTTGTAAAAATTACGAGTCACCGGTTTTTAAATATTCAATGTATTTTGATATTTATAATTATGCTGTCAATGAAGTTTATAAAAGAGATTCTATGCTGGCGAAAGCGTATCACAAAAAGCTCCATCCGCAGGTAATAAAAGATATAAAGGAACTTAGCTTTTTTTACAGGTCTTACAAAAACCCCGTTGAACCTGTTATTACATGGTCCTATGGACATTTTTTAAAAGCTAATAATCAACCCGGCGGTAAACTAACCTATAATGAAGTGGTAGCATGGCTTATTGCTTACTATAAAAAGTTTGGAATAGGGGCGATTTAATGTGGAAAAATGGAAATGTGAAGATGTGAAAATTTGCATATTAACTGATATGCCAATATAAAGATGTAAAATTTCTACTGTCAAAAATAATTTACAGTTAATAAATTCCCTCATTCACACATTTGGCACATTCTCACATTCCACATTTTTAGAAATTATTCTTCCACATCATACTTTCTATAGGCTTATCTGGCTGGCCTCTGTATTTTGCATTCTTCTTTTCATTATATTTTACTTCTATTTCGCCATCAACAGGAAAATAGATGAGCTGACCAATCGGCATTCCTTTGTACACTTTTACAGGTTGCTTTACAGAAATTTCTAATGTCCAATGCCCGCAAAAACCTACATCACCTTTGCCGGCTGTGGCATGAATATCAATTCCCAGGCGTCCCGTTGAAGATTTACCTTCCAGAAAAGGGACATGAGCATGCGTTTCGGTATATTCCTGTGTTACCCCGAGATAGAAAATATGTGGATACAAAACGAATCCTTCTTCAGGAATTTCAAAGTAATCTATTTCATTATGCTTTTTAGCATCGATGATATGTTCTTTATAGGTAGCAAGCCATTTGCCTAAATGTACATCATAGGAGTTGCTTCCCAGGCATTCCCTGTCGTAAGGATTTAATTTGATCGTTCCTTTTTCTATTTCCTCCAATATCCGTTTGTCAGAGAGTATCATTTTCTATCTTCGGTTTTTATTGAAAATTTATGTGGAGCAAAATAAAGATGAAAAGCTGACGTATGCCGATTTTTTTTCAACATCAAATAAACGAAACCACCCGGCTGGGGGTCTGGAAAATTGAAGAAACAGAGGAATTTTTCAAAGGGAATGTGCCACAACACCGTGATGTAACCCATCCTCATAAGCGTTTGCAACATCTTGCAGGACGTTTTCTGCTGCAATTCCTGTTTCCCGATTTCCCATATGAGCTTATACAGATTGCAGATACCCGCAAACCTTATTTGCTGAATGAGCAATATCATTTTTCTATTTCACATTGCGGCGACTATGCCGGGGCAATTGTTAGTAAAGACAACAGGGTAGGGATAGATATTGAAATACCCGTTGAAAAAATTATCCGGATAAAGGATAAATTTTTAAGCAATAATGAAAAAAGCAAATGGATCATTGATGAATTCTCTCCCGATCCCAATATTCTTACATTGCTCTGGAGTTGTAAGGAATCTGTTTTTAAATGGTATGGAAATGGGGGAGTTGATTTCAGCGAACAAATTCAGCTGAAAAGCCAGAACCCAGATGCCGAAACAGTTGAATGTTTTTTTTCAAAAAATGAATCCAGCCTGGCTATTCACTACCGGGAGTTTCATCATTTAATGCTTGCCTGGGTAGTGAGTTAAGAGGTTAATGTGCCATATCGTCTTCATTTCCTGATTCCAATAGATTCAGATCCACAGAATCAAGGCCTGAAATGCCTTCAATAGAACCGCGGACATGGGCTGCATTCAATAATACCTTTTCCAATTGTTTTTCTCTTGCTTTCCATAATTTTTCCATGGCATCCCTTTCTTTTTGTATAGAAAGTTTCATGCTCATAAAGCCTTCACGGATGGCTTTCCACTGGCTGGCAAATTCATTACTGGTGAGATAATCATAGAGCATATGCATTTTATCACCTTTATTTTCCTGGCTTTTTGAAGCATTAAATATTTTAAGGATACCATCACGAAGCATATACGCGACACTCTTGATTTCATTAAAACTACAGATCCATACACCATCTTTTTCGCCAAAACGTTCCATGCCTTTGGGCATTGTCTTGGTGACAATAATGGCTATATCGGCGCCAAGGCTGCGCATATCGGCCTTCAATTTTTCTATCCAATCTGTCCCGAAATTCTCCGTCCTCTTACTTTCATAAATGATCTTACCGCATTCCTGACCAAAGTTGTTGCGAACCGTTTGAATACAATCAGCACCGCGAACACCTTTGCCTACTTCACTGATAAGGTCAAAGGGAAAAGACGTTTTCAGCATTTCTTCCAAAGCCAGTTCCTGCACCTCTCCCTGCAATTGCATAGAACCCTGCTCTGCTCTTCGCCTCATTTCATCA
>CAMLEX010000298.1 GCA_946479055.1 uncultured Bacteroidota bacterium
TTACATTTAAAAGGGCAACCTCTGGTTGTAGCCATGTTAATAGAAAAATATCCTTTGTGTTTCAGCCATATCTTTCGGTACGTTTCTATGTCAACCAGGTCCCATGCAGGAAAAGGAAGACTGTCTAATTCTTTTAAAGCATTTCGTTTCACTGTTTTTATTACGGCATCATTTTGTTTGTAGGCAATGCCGGCAATAGAGAGAAAATTATTTTGTTGCTGATGTATTGTTGCTATCAATTCTGTTAGTGTTTGTTCCGCTTCACCCAGTATAACAAAATCAGCTCCTTCATGCAGGTATTGTTCATAATGATCAGTAGAATCAGAACTGGAAACAATGACCGTACAATTTTTTTCTTTAGCCAATTTTATCATCTTAAAAGCGGCTTCACGCATATTGGTCAGGCACATTTTTGTCAGGTAGTTGAAGCCATCATCGTATAATATGAGGAAATCCGGGTTATGCTCTTTCAAAGACGGTATTATATCTTCAGGGGCATGTACAAACATTGTATCAAAGAAAGAAACGGTATATCCTTTTTCTCGCATCAGCGCTGCAGCATACAAAGTGCCGATAGGCGCATACGGTTGTCCGGTGGCCCATTGTTTGGGATCAAATCGCAAGAAATAAGAATGTGAAAAAAGAATGTTTTTCATTGTTGTCAGTTAAGTTTTGTAGCCGGCGAAAGGTTTAAATAACAAACACATTTAATACAAATACTATTCTTGTCCATATCCAGTTCTTTTCTGAAACGGGTACTTTCTGCACTATTTAAAATTTTTTCAAGTGATGCATTCCTGATATTTCCCAACGGAGGATGAAAAAAACAAGGCCGGACCGTTCCATCGGCTTCTATTACGGCAGATACCCAGGGAGCATTACATTTCTTATAGGGAAAAGGATTCAATCCATAAAAAGCCGCATAATAGATGTATATCTTCCGAAACTTTTCAGGATTTTCTGCGATGAAATGCTGGGAAAAGTCGGAAGCATGGGTTTTAATTACATTTTCAGTGATGCATTTCAGTTCTGCCAATTCTTTTTCATCCGGAAGAATTTCATGTTGGCGCTGTTCACTCCAAAGTACTTCACGGTTAAAGGCGTGGCTGCTTACATCTGCTGGCAAAAAACTTATTTGATTCAACCCGATAGCCTTTGCACTATCTATGATCTCAGGCCAATGCCGGAAATTAAGCCGATGAATTACCGTTCTTGCTGTTATTTTAAAATCCGGGTTAATGCTTTTAATATGTTGCACACCTTCTTTTAACTTCTGCCAGGCATCGGGGATGTTACGGATATGATTATGAATTTCTTCATTACCGTCAAGCGAAACAATAATATCATTTACCCACCGAACCAGGAGATCTGCATTTTTTTTAAGTGTTAGGCCGGTTGATAACAGGGATATTTTTATGTTTTGCTTTCGTAGTATTTCACAAAACCGGAAAAAATTTGGATTAAGCAATGCTTCACCACCAGACATAAGAACCTGCTGTGTTCCCAGTTTTTTAAATGAAACAAGCAGATCCTTAATATCGTTTTCAGTAAGTTGTTTCAGGTTTTTATTACCCTTCCAGATATCACACATCACGCAGCGGCAATTGCAGGCACTGTGCGGCATCAATATCGCAATGGGCAATGATGATATGGTATGCGTTTGCAAACTCCGGTAGCGCTTAAAGGTTTGATATATAGATTGGGTGAACATTTGTAATTTATTGTTGTTGGATACGGATCCAATAAAAAGGATTTTTTTGTCGTGAAAATTTATTTAATATTCTTTTCGGATCATGAAGGATTGAGTAATTGTAGATCTTCAGGTCATCAACGCAGTGGTGAAAATAGTAATTGACCATTTCGGGAAAACCAGCTGCCTCAAAATAAATACGGGAACGTTGCTTTGCAGAGAGAAGTTCAAACTTCGGATAAAATGGAGTATCAATTATATGAATTTCTCCACCCGGTTTTAATAATCTTAATGTGCTATTGATTATTCCGGTCAGCGATTCAAAGTATTGCAGAGATGCTGCAAAAACAATTGTATCGAATCCTTTTTCTTTGAAAAATGCTGAATCTACGGGGGCATATATAAAATGAAGATTAGTGATGTTTTGAAAAACCCTGGCTGCTTGCTGTATTTCTAAAAAATTGATATCTGTACCGATGACTCTGCTGCCAGGTATTGCAGACAACCTGTGCGACAGCCACCCGTTTCCACAGCCAATCTCCAGGATATCGTTGGGATGTTTTCTTTTTTGTAAATAATTAATCAATTTTTGAGATGAGTCATTTCTTATCTGCCATTCTTTGTAGTGCGGATGTGTGCTGGCAATGACAGGCAATTGAGCTACTTCTTCGTCTGAGTAGATACGCCTTTCCTGATCTCTTAGCCGGAGATAAAGTGTTTCAAAGTCAACCTGGATTGTATTTTTTTCTAAAGCCGTCACTTTGTTTTTTCAATTTTAAAAATGAAATTCTTCTCCAGCATGTTTTTTTTTGAGTGTACGCATTGTAAGTTGAATTTATTCTGCGCCGCTAAATTGGCTATCAGTTCTATATCACATCCTTCAAAGAGTACCATGAATATTTCAGAGCCGGGATGGATATAGTTATTCAATTCTGTAAACAAGTTTTTAAAGTATTCTCCATTTTCTCCGCAATACCAGGCATAGTCCCGGAATGTTTGTGGTTGTTTTTTATAATAGGGTGGGTTAATAGCAATAATGTCGAATTGTTGTATTGGAATGTTCTGGAAAAGATCGGATTGAATGATAGTTAGTTCAACCTGGTTCTTACGACTGTTTTTTTTGAGAAATTCAATGGCCGCAGGATTAATATCAGAGGCAGTAACAGTTGCCCCCTTTTTGGCGGCATAGATGGATATAAGTCCGCTTCCACAACCGGGCTCAAAAAAACGCTGGCCCTGCAATGGCAATTGTTTTATGTATTTCAAAAGCAATCTTGTGCTGAAAAAAAAGCCAGGATGAAATACCTGCGGTGATATTTCCAGTCGGATGTCTTCATATTTGTATATTCTTATTTTAGAAAGATATTTTAACAGCAAAGGCTTGTAAGTATGAGCAATGATATGTCTTAATGCAGTTGTCATTTTTAAAATCCTTCTAATTCAGGTTGTCGATACTTAAAAAGCCTTTGCACGATTTTAATTTCATAGGGAAATTTATTCCAGTTCTTTTTATAACGAAGCGAGGAAAGCAGCTTCAACAATTTTATCCGGTTTGGAGTCAATTTGGTGTCAGACACAGTCGGGTAATAACCATTCAGTACCGTTTCAAAATCTTTTATTTTCTTAACCATGTATGGTTTCAGCCAGGGAGTAAGCGGGTTTCGGTGCAGATCAAAGCTTTCCCATTGTGGTGAGGTCCATTCATCCAGCGTTTGGGGAAAATGAAAACCGGATTTAATTACATCATTTGATAACTGTGAGCCCTCCGTAGGAACAGGGCTGTAAACATAAATAATGATTTCAGTTTTAGGATTTATTTCTTTTATCTCACGAATAAATTGAATGTCGAAATCAATTTGCCTGTTCACTTCTTCTTCCGTAGCTGCCGGTGTTCCTACAACAAAGGAGTACTCAGGAATGATATCAAACTTTGCCATCCTGGCAGCGAAACGTTTTATTTGCTCACCCGTTTGTGTACCACCCTTATCCATTTTTTTCAACATTTCATCGTTTCCGCTTTCGGCTCCATGAAAGATCATCTTGCATCCAGCTTCCCGCATGATCGCCAAACTTTCATCGGCATATTTATCAATAGTGTCAATTCTTCCTTCACCCCACCAAACAAGGGTTTCATTTTTTACCAGCTTCGAAAATTCTACAACTCTTTTTTCAGATACAAAAAAATTACTGTCATAAAATTCTACAGCGTTGATATCATATTTTTCTTTCACCTCCTTTATGTCATCGTATATTTTTTTGGCTGAACGCCCTTTCCATCGGGCATTGTAAATAGGAACAAGTCCGCAAAAGGCGCATGTAAAAGGGCAGCCCACGCTGCTGTGATATGCAAAAGTTTTGGTTCCCAATACCGATTTACCGATATATTTTTTCATCGGGTAAAACGAACTTAATTTTTCATACGGCAGCGGAGGTAAAGAATCCTGATCATAGAGTTCGTCCTTCTTTGTTTTGATAACGGTCTCATTTTCTTTAAAAATCAAATTCGGAATATGATGAACTGCGGAACCGGATTCAATTGCATCCATCAACATTGGAAAAGCATAGTCTCCCGGACCGTAAATAATATAATCAATATACCCGGAGTTTATGGATACCTGGCTGTGGTTTGAAGCAAAATATCCTCCCCACACGATTTTTAGATGCGGGTATTTTTTCCTGATTTCCCTGGTAAATGGAATGGCTTGCCTCAATTGCGGGCCCGGCATTACGGTGGAAGCAAATACCTTATAATTTCCCGTGTCGAGATAATCAAATAAAACTTTCCGGGGATTTTTTTCGAGATTGCCATCCACAATGGTATAATCATATTTTCCCTCAATGGAAGCGGCAATGGAGAGGATTGAATTTGGAACCCTCGCTTTTGTTTCAGCAGCCCGTGGGTTGAATAATAAAACCTTGTTCATAATGTTGCTATTGCTCCCTGAATCAGAATTAAGCATAAAAAATGATAGCTGACCGGCTCCCAATGGTGGGCCGGGAGGTTCCTATTCCAATCGGTTTATCGCAATAAATAGTTGCCCGGCAAGCGATTATTATGCCGCCAGGTGGCATAGGCATTGTGAATATGTGCCAGGGTGGAAAGATCGTCCTGAATCTGATGACTGGAAAGGACCCTGAAGAGCATTAGTTTATGGATGCCGTGGTTAAAGGAATCCTGTAAGTCCAGCTCCCTATAAGAAAGAGCTGATTCGGGTACCGGCAATTGCAGGTGGGCGGATATCGTGTTGCCGAAGGGGAAATTATCTTTAGGTTTCATTTCCTGCATATGATTTTTACCTAATCCATAGACAGTTTTATAAAATTCACTACGGATCCGGGTGATCAGGATTTTGCCCGTATTTTCTACCTGGCGGCAGGCTTTTCCCGAAAAGCGTAAAGAAATAATATAATGCTGATCGTCCGCAGGCCCGTGCAGATCAGTGGGAAACAGATTAAAGCTGTTATTTTGACCAACAGTGATCAATGAGATATTCCTGGGCAATGCGTAAGCTACCTGGACTTGCTTATAAAGGTTATCCTGCAGAAAAACATTTCCCTTTTTTTTATTATAAAGCCTGTTATTCAGCCCAATGATATATTGGTGAAAAGAAGAAACAAATCGATGTGTCCCATGTAATCCTTCGTAAAAGCTGATGGAACAGTTTTGAAAGGACGGTTCCTTTATTTTTTGCAAACGAAGTGAAGCGATAGCATCCTTTTGGGAAAAAATTTCGTTTGGTTGCAAAGCCTGATTGCTGAAAACAATGTCGATTGTTTTGCCATCGGCATCTTTTTCAGCCAGGGCCAGGATCAACGGGTGGTAGCCGACAAAAGAGTGAAGCTTTGTAATATCTTTTATCACCTGCCCGTTGCTGAAAAGATAGGCATGAAGTGGCTGTTCAAAAGTTTCAGTGGCCAGGCAGAGATATTCCTGCGGATAGTGAAGGCCATTGAATTTGTTGAGTACTTTTTGGAGCAACTTCATTTTTTAAAACTAAGAAAAATATTTTCTCAAACGGAGGAACAGAATATGATGCCGGGAGCACTCAATAAATTGGTTACAATTCGCCACAAACTAAACAGGCTGCGGCGGGATACAGGCTGGCATTTGGGGCTGAGTGAATCTTGGTTAAAAAATGCGAAAGGTGCGAGAATATTGGTTTATCATGGTATATGTCCGGACGATCATCTCCGGTTCAACACACTTTTTGTTAACTTAAAAACATTTGAGGCGCAGCTTCGCTTGTATAAAAAATACTTTACTATCGTTTCATTGGATGATTTTTATCATCAGCGGTTTAACAATGAAAAGTTTACGATCTGTCTTACGTTTGATGATGGTTTTGCTAATAATTACAAATATGTTTTGCCGCTATTAGAGCAATACCAGGTTCCGGCCACTTTTTTTATCACCGGCATCCGTGATGCAGGATATGATATTTTGTGGAATGATGCATTAGCCATTGCATACAAATACGGGCCGTCAACTTTCACTTTCAGGAATGAAAAGTTTGTGCGGGGCCCTCATGGAAAATATATCTCATCATCTGGTAAAGCTCTGGTAGATATACTTCGTTTCGGTGGGTTTGAAAACAAAGCGGAAATGATGGAGATATTAGGATCATTCAAACGCAGAGTTGAAAATGATTATTGGTTACAGATGACCAAAGAACAGATTAAGATACTATCCGGAAGCAGGTGGGTCACTATTGGTAGCCATAGTTATTATCACAATGATCTGGCAAAAAAATCCGGCGATGCTGTAAAAGATGATCTTACCTGGTCAAAACAATATCTTGAAAATATAACAGGGAAAGA
>CAMLEX010000299.1 GCA_946479055.1 uncultured Bacteroidota bacterium
CCACCGAGATCTACACTCTTTCCCTACACGACGCTCTTCCGATCTATTAAGCTTTGGTACCGGCTTTGGTTTTTTAAATCCCAATAAAGAGGAAAAAGGGAAAACCCGTTCCTTCGATTTTCAATCCCATTTTTATACCCGTGATTGGGTAACGGATATCTATGCACAGTTTTACAAAGGTTATTATTTATCAATAGGCGGGCCTGCCGGAACAGCCGATAATAATTATTATAAACGTCCTGATATAAAAGTAAATCTATTGGGTACTTCCATATACAGGTTGCTGAATGGTGAACGATTCTCCTACCGGGCTGGATTTTTACAAAATGAATGGCAAAAAAAATCGGCAGGCTCTGTCTTGTTAGGCGCCGAAATCTATTATGGTACGATGAAAGGCGATAGTGCATTGGTTCCTTCGCATATCAGCAGTTATTATCCGCAACAGGGGATACACCGGGTACGACTTTTGGAACTGGGGCCTGGCGCCGGTTATGCGTATACTGCTGTATGGGAAGAAAATCTTTTCCTTACCGGAAGCGCTACTATCAATGCAGATATCAGCATGGTAAAAGAAAGCTCTGCCGCTGGATCTGCCAACCGTACGTCAATCAGTCCCAATGCTACATTGCGGGCAGTGGCTGGATATAACAGTGAAGAATGGGCGGCTACTATTTCATGGTTGCATAATGCGACCAATGCAAAAGGAAAATCATCCAACTATGAATATGGAATAAAAACGGGTGAATTCAAAATCACATTAGCAAAACGTTTTACACCGGGCAATAAACTGAAGAAGAAGCTTGATCCTATACTGGAAAGAATGCCCTAGAATGTTTGAGGTTTGAGGTTTGAGGTTCGAAGTTCGAAGTTCGAAGTTTGAGGTTAAGAACCCTATGGCAAAATAAGTTTTTCATTTACCGGGCACTAACTTCAAACCTCAAACAAGTTTCTAACTATTTAGTCTACACCACCACCAGTTCATAAAAATCTTCCGGCAGTAAATACTTATTGGCTAATTCCTGCAATTCTTTCGCTGTAATATTTTTTATAGTATCAACAGATTGATAAAAATAATTTTCATTGAGATTATTAAGGATAATATTTTTCCAGCGGGCAATAATATGAAAAGGACCATCGAGATCTCCAAGAACGGTGCCCATTAAAAAATTTTTTACCAGCAACAATTCGTCATCTTCCACCAGTTCTTCCCTTAATATTTTCATTTCTTTGTACACTTCCGTGATCGTGGCTTCGCTCACATCTTTACCAGCTTCGGTGCTGATCATCCACGCAGCATCATGCAGGTGATTTTGAAAATAACTATGTATGCCATAAGTATATCCCTTGTCTTCACGGATATTATCCATCAACCGGGATCCAAAAAAACCTCCGAATAAAGTATTAAGCACCTGCGCCTTCATATAATCCGGATGATGGCGGCTGATAAATGGCCTTGCTATACGGATAGAGCCCTGTACGCCATCAGGATCATTGGAGATCCGGTATTTTTTTTCTTCTGATTTATTGATTGCAAATTTATTTTCTGCGACAGGCTTATTAGAAAGGTCACCAAAATGTTTATTCAACAAATCTTCTAAATCAAAAGGTAAACGGCCCGCTACAAATAATACCAGCTTTCCCTGCAGGTAATAATTTTTATAAAATTCAAGTAATTGATCCCGTGTCAGCGCATCAAAATCTTCTTCACGACTAAACCGTCCATACGGATGCTGATCTCCGTATAAATAAACATCGATCAGGCGGCCAGCTACAAAATCACTTTTTTTAAGATTTACCTTCAATCTTTGTTTCATGTTTTGTTTGGCGATCGCCAGTTCTTCTTCGGGAAAAACAGAATCAGTCAGCAACTCTTTTACTACCGGCAGCAATTCTTTGATATGTTTCGTTAAGCAATGCAGTGTAAGCGTTGCGGTTTCGCTATGGCAACTGCGGTTCAGGTATGATCCGTAGTATTCAAAATGCTCATTGATTTGAAAGGCTGTTTTTGTTGAAGTACCATTTTTCAGCATCAGGTTAGTGGTGGCCGCTACCAGGTTCTTATCCTCGTACCAGTTGCCTGCATAGTAAACCCATTCGATAGACATCACATCTTCGGGGCCTGCTTCAACTGTGTATACATCAACACCGTTTTTTAGTGTAAACTTTTTATAGGGCTTTAAGTGCAGGTTAAAATTAACTGCATCTACTATTTGAGGAGCTTCCGTTCTATTGAGCATACTATTCTTTATATTCTTTTATTGCCTGAACATTTTCAATTAACCGTGATTGATGATGAACAGTGATAATTGTTATCTCTCCACCAGAGAAATGGTATATAATTCTGTACGATTGATATAATATTTTACGGAGATATTTAAATTGTTCAGGTAAAACAGGAATCCCTATTTCTGGATATTCCAGTAAAACATCAGCCCTTTCATACAAATGAGCAATTAATTTTTCTGCATATTGAAGGGAATCCCGTTGTATATATTCTTTTATACTCTTTAGATCCTTTCTGGCCTGAAAAGTCCAAACTATTTTGTAAACCATGAATCAATTTCTTTTTTCATTTCTTCATGTGTTATCACCCTGCCTTCTTCCATGTCCTTTATTCCACGTTCTATTTTTTCCAGCAAAATAATTTCCTCAATAACTTCATCAACATTGACAAATTCCTCCTGAGGCATCGCTTCTATAGCTTCTATTATTTGTTTTTTGGTAATAGCCATAACCAATTGTTTATCCAAATTTACAATTTAATCCCCGGAGTAATAATAGAGAGTATTGCTATTCTCCCTCCTGAAAATAGTCCTGCTTTCTTCCAGTATATCCTGCGTAGTAACAGCTGCATATTTTCCCAACTCTGTATTCATTAATTCGGCATCACCCAATAGTTCGTAATAAGCAAGACTATTGGCTCTGTTCATCACACTCATATCTTCAAAAGCGATCATGCTTTCGGTTTTGTTCTTTACTTTCTGCAATTCTGTTTCCATCACCGGCTCCTTTTTTAAACCGTCCAGCACTTCTTCCACTCCTTTTTCCGCATCTTCCATTTTTACTCCTTTCACCAGCTTTCCTTCTATGGCCAGCAAACCGGCATCGGTACTACCAAAATGGTGACACTCGATATTGCTGAACAATTGTTTTTCTTTTACCAGCGATTGATACAATCGTGACGAACCACCGCCGCTTAAAATTTCGGAAATAAGATCGGCTATATAATATCTTTTATCAAGACGATCAGCAATATGCCAGCATTTATAAAAAGCATCTAAAGGAACATTGGCTTTTACCGTTTGTTTTCGCTCTTCATTTTGCGGTGGCTCCTGTGGCAGGTTACGATTATATTTTTCACCGGAAGGAATATCTCCAAACCATTTTTCCGCCAATTCTTTTACTTTATCCATCGTGGTATTGCCGGCCACTACCATAATAGCATTAACAGGGCGATAATATTTAAAGAAGAAATTTTTTACATCATTTAACTGCGCTGTTTCAATATGCGATAGTTCTTTGCCGATCGTCATCCAGCGATATGGATGTGTTTTATAGGCCAGTTCACGCATCTTATGCCAGGCGTCACCATAAGGTTTAGTGAGATAATGTTCTTTAAACTCTTCCACTACTACCTTACGTTGCACTTCCAGGCTTTTTTCGCCAAAGGCCAATGATAGCATGCGATCGCTTTCCAGCCAGAATGCCGTTTCTAAATTTTCAGCCGGCACCTGCAGATAATAATTCGTGAGATCGTTGGTTGTATAGGCATTGTTTTCACCACCCGCCATTTGCAGGGGCTCATCATAATTTGAAATATTGACAGAACCGCCAAACATTAAATGCTCAAACAGGTGAGCAAAACCTGTACGATCAGGGTCCTCATCTCTTGCACCTACATCATACATAATATTCATCACCACCATCGGCGTGGAAGTATCCTGGTGAACAACGACCCTGAGCCCATTGCCCAATGTAAATTTTTCAAAATGTATCATAGACTGTTAACAGCGGTTAAATGATAAAGTTTACAGATGCTTTAAAACTGGACCAAAAATAAGCTAAGAGCTCAAAAGAGAAAAAGAGAAAAAGAGCCAGGTTGAAGCGCCTGCTTTTTCTCCTTGATTTTTAGATGTAAATATGATTGGAATAGCTTTGTTAAATGCTCAGTTTTGTTATACAGCCGATGGGCTGCGGGATAGAAGCGAAAAGCCTGGTGAAGCTATGTGGATAGCTTTGTGCCGGACTTGCAGCGAATAGCCCGGGCTGAATTTCATAGCAGCAGGGTTGATAACAGCCCCAAATATTACTTTTCAATATTTCCGAATGACTCACTTTTTCTCTTCTGAGCTTGTTGAAGGACACTATTAGCCCTGTATTCTCTTTCACCTCCTTTTCTCGTTGACCTCTTAGCCCGTATTCTCTTTTTAACTTCTTTTCTCTTTCTATCTCTTACCCAGGATACTTTTCACCTTCATTTCGGCTTGTACCAGCTCTCCGTTGCGACGCAGGATGAGCTTGACCTTTGCATTAGGAGTCAATAACGCTGTTTTATACTTATTGAAGTTTTGGGAAAAATCATTATTCACTGCTACAACAATGTCGCCTTGTTTTATCCCTGCCTGATCCGCAGGGGAATCTTTCGCAACGCTTCCCATTTCTATATTTCCGTCAATAAAATATAATTCGATGCCTGAGTAGGAATAATCAAACGGATCACGGAAATGAGAATTAGGCACCATATGAATATCCCTTTTGGGATAGTTGAATATTACATTGAACCGGCGTAAGATATCATTTCCTATCAGGCCGCCAAGGTAAGGGTAAGAAGTTACATTGAAAGCATCTTCAAATATATACGTCGGAATATTTCTAAACCGGTAAGGGCCCAGTTTCAGTTCTTTGATTATTGTCAGGTTCATATTGATCCTACCGCCAATACCCTCACCATCCTTTGGCCATAGTTTTCGTTTTTTTTGTAACACGGCGCTATCGTCTACAAAATCCTGGGAAAGCATCAGGCATACACCTGCGCCAATATCATGCAGAAACCGCATATTATGTTGTGATTCATCTTTTATCCTGGCAAACTGTACCGGCAACGTACTAAGGATTGGTTTGAACAAATACCCACCTTTGGGATAACGGATAGAACCCTTGCTGCAAATATCAATTTTCAGACTATCATAATTTATTTTCAGGATATACCGGTTGAACAGTGAGTAGCCAATGATACCATCTATCTGCTCACCATATACGCTGGTCAATACAGAGTAATCATTAACATGAAAATTAAGACTGTCAACGGTCAGATCTGGAAACCGGAGAGAACGATTGTATAAAAACCCTACTTTTTTTATACCTGCAATTCCCCTGATCGTCCGGTCAGACGCTACCGGTTGTAACTTAAAATAGGCCACGGTTGTTGAATCCAGTGAAATACCGCTGCTGCCGGTGTCTAAAATAAAATTGAGGGTATCGGGAAAATTATCAAGCTGTGCTCTCAGAATAACGACACCGCCAGTCAATTGGGTAAAAGAAATCCTGGTCAACAATCGTGAATTGGATTCGATAAACTCCTCTTGTGACCGGGAAATAGCTACGACCAGCAATGCTATTGTCAATAATCTTAATTTTTTTTTCATACAGCTATATTGGTTTTCATCCTATACCAGGTTAATTGTAAGCCTGTATCCTTACAGGGGATACGGGGCAACAATGTATTTTTTGTGTTCTTAGTTGGTGGTAAAATCGTTTTATCATAACCAACCTAACATGGGTTGATCAAAGACAATTTAGACTACTAATTGATGCAAAGCCGTTTATATTGCATTAAATTTAGCTGTTTAGGCTTCCAAAACAAAACCGTTCATCTCTTTTCTTGTTATTGCGTTGTATTTTTGCAAACCCTCCCAAAAGAGAATAAAAGATTCAACCATGATTTTATCCGGGTTATTAGAAAGAGCAGCGAAGTTTGAGTTTTTATCGGTAGAAGAAGGCGTTTTTCTTTATCATCATGCTCCCCTTACCGATCTGATGTTTGTGGCTGATGAACTACGAAAAAAACAGGCGCCGCATGGAAAAGTGACCTGGCAGATAGATCGCAACGTGAATACTACCAATGTCTGTATTGCCAACTGTAAGTTCTGCAATTTCTTTCGTATTCCTGGTCATGCCGAAGCCTATATTACCGATATGCCGGTATACCGTCAAAAGATTGAAGAGACCTTAAAATATGGTGGCGACCAGTTATTATTACAAGGGGGACATCATCCCGAACTGGGTTTACAGTTTTATGTTGATACATTTCGCCAGATAAAAGAAGAATTTCCAACTATCAAATTGCATGCGCTGGGGCCACCCGAAGTAGCGCATATTACCAAGCTGGAAAAAAGTACGCATCGTGAAATATTGATGGCTTTAAAAGAAGCCGGCATGGATTCTTTGCCGGGTGCGGGTGCTGAAATACTGATAGACCGGGTGCGCCGGTTGATATCG
>CAMLEX010000300.1 GCA_946479055.1 uncultured Bacteroidota bacterium
TTTATGCCAACCGGCGGTGTAGACACTACCAAAGAAAATATTGAAGGCTGGTATAAAGCCGGCGTATGTGCTGTAGGTATGGGGAGTAAATTGATAAGTAAAAAATTGATGGAACAAAAAGATTATAGCACCATTGAAAAAGATACCAAAACCGTTTTAGCTTTATTGCAATCTATAAAAAAATAACTCCCTGATGAATGCAGCCATTGGAAAGTATAGGTGGACAATTTGTACCCTTTTGTTTTTTGCAACTACTGTCAATTATCTTGACCGCCAGGTGTTGAGCATATTAGCACCGGATCTGTCAAAAGAATTTGGTTGGAGTAATACAGATTATGCTAATATCACGGCAGTCTTCCAGTTTGTGTATGCTATTTCCATGTTATTTGCCGGCCGGATCATTGATAAATTAGGAACAAAATGGGGTTATATATGGGCAATCATTATATGGTCTCTTGGGGCTATCATGCATGCTTATGCAATTCCGGTTGGTGAGACATCTTCTAAAATATTTAGTTGGATGGGTATTGCTGCCATCAACGTTTCTGTTTTGGGATTTATGATTTCAAGAGCTGTATTGGCTTTTGGTGAAGCAGGTAATTTCCCGGCGGCTATTAAAGCTACAGCGGAGTACTTTCCAAAAAGAGAAAGATCATTTGCTACTGGTATTTTTAATTCAGGCTCTAATATCGGCGCTATCCTGGCGCCTATCACCGTTCCGTGGATCGCTCTACACTGGGGCTGGCAATATACCTTTATTATTATTGGCGCTATTGGGTTCATGTGGTTGCTTTTTTGGTCATGGTTGTATGAAAAACCGGACAAACAAAAAAGATTGTCTAAAGAAGAGTATCTGCATATTCATAGTGACGTCGAAGATCATGTCGTTGTCAACCAGGGAAATACTCCACCGGAAAAAGTATCCTGGTTTAAATTGTTAGGATACAAACAAACCTGGGCATTTGCTGTAGGTAAATTTATGACCGATGGCGTTTGGTGGTTCTTCTTATTCTGGTTGCCTAAGTACCTGGATGCTCAATACGGGATGGACAAGACTCAAATTACGGTACCATTGGCTGTCCTTTATAGTATGACAATGGTGGGCAGTATAGGTGGCGGATGGTTTCCAACCTATTTCATAAAAAAAGGATACTCTCCATATGATGGCCGTATGAAAGCGATGTTATTGATCGCATTCTTTCCCCTTTTGGTTTTAGCCGCACAACCATTTGGTTATATTAGTTTCTGGGTTCCTGTTATTCTTATCGGGATAGGAGCATCAGCACACCAGGCATGGTCGGCAAATATCTTTACAACAGTTTCTGATATGTTTCCTAAAAAAGCAGTAGGCTCTGTCGTTGGTATTGGTGGTATGGCAGGTGGATTAGGCGGCGTTGTATTATCGAAATTGGGTGGTGGATTATTCGATCATTACCAGGCATTGGGACATATCCAAACCGGATATACGATCATGTTTGCTATTTGCGCAGTAGCTTACCTGATTGCATGGGGAATAATGAAATCGCTGGTGCCTAAATACAGATTGATTACAGATCTTTAATTGACATATCATTTATAAACATAAAAAGAGGTGGAAGAATTTATTCTCCCACCTCTTTTCTTTACCTGCTAAATCTATTCACTTTATATCAGTGTCACACTTCTCTTTACAAAATCAGTAAGATCGGCGCCTGTAAGCATGCCTTGTGAGAGTAATGCTAAATCAAAAACCTGTTTTGCCATGCGGTTTTGTTCATCCGCATTTTCTGTACTTACAATCCTATTGATCACAGGATGATTACCATTGACCGTTACTTTATAATTATCGGGCATAGCACCATAAAAGCCCATACCGCCGCCCATTTGCGCCATATCTTTCATGCGGCGCATAAACTCATCCATCGTCACCGTAACGGGCAATTCATCGGGAGAAAGGCCTTCTATCGTTACTGACATGCCTGGCTTTTGAATTGTTTTTTCAAACACAGACTTTACCTTAGCGGTTTGCTCTTCTGTCAGTACAGATGCTATGGCTTCGCCTTTATCGATAAGACTGTCTATGGTTCCCGAGTCCACTCTTTTTATCTGCGTTTTTTCCAGTTTGTGCTCCAGCATACTGATCAGGTGATTGTCCAGTGGAGAGTCCATCAGTAATACATCATAACTCCGGGTTCCAGCAGATTGAATAAATGCATCCTGTTTGCCGGGATCAGTGCTGTACAGGTAAACGACATTGCCATCTTTATCCGTTTGCAATGGCTGTACTTTATTCCTATACTCTTCCAGCGCATAAAATTCTTTTTTGGTAGTAGTAAGCAACACAAAGTCTTTGGCTTTTTCATAAAACTTCTCGTCGGTTATCATACCGTATTTTACAAACAAACCGATGTCCTGCCATTTATCTTCATATATTTTGCGATCCTTTTTATATAACTCAGCCAGTTTATCAGCTACTTTTTTAGTAATATAAGTATTGATCTTTTTTACATTGCTGTCAGCTTGTAAAAAGCTACGGGAAACATTGAGCGGAATATCCGGTGAATCAATAACTCCATGCAGCAGCATTAGAAATTCCGGTACAATGTCTTTTACTTCATCGGTGATAAAAACCTGGCGGGAAAATAACTTGATTTTATTGGGCTTGAGCTCAACGTCTTTTTTAACCTTGGGGAAATAAAGAACCCCGGTAAGATGAAAAGGATAATCCACGTTCAGGTGTATCCAGAAAAGAGGATCTTCGGAAAAAGGATATAATTCTTTATAAAAATCAAGATAATCCTCATCTTTCAGTTCAGAAGGTGTTTTCGTCCAGATGGGATGAGTGTTATTAATGATATTATCAACTTCAACCGATTTGTACTTTGGCTTACCTTCTTCATCTTCACCATCGGGAACTGAATCTGTTTTTGTACCAAACTTTATTGGTACAGGCAGGAAGGAACAATATTTATTCAGGATCTCCTGCAGCCTGTGTTTTTCTAAAAATTCTTCTGAATCGTTATTGATATATAAAATGATATCTGTTCCTCTTTTGGTGCGGCTGCCTTCACTTAATTCAAACTCTGTAGTTCCATCACATTCCCAGCGGGTAGGTTCAGCACCATCCTGGTAAGAAAGGGTTTGTATCTCCACTTTCTCGGCCACCATAAAGGCGGAATAAAAACCCATCCCGAATTTCCCGATCAGTTCATTAGCGTCTTTTGCTTCTTTAAATTTTTCTACAAACTCTTCAGCGCCGGAAAAAGCTATCTGGTTAATGTATTTTTTAATTTCATCAGCTGTCATACCCAGCCCCTGGTCACTGATCGTGATTGTTTTTTTGTCTTTGTCAACAGCGATTTCTACCTGCAGTTCACCCAGCTCGCCATTATATTGACCTAAAGAGGAAAGGCGTTTTATTTTCTGAGTAGCATCCACCGCATTGGATACCAACTCCCTTAAGAAGATCTCATGATCGGAGTAGAGAAATTTTTTAATGATCGGGAAAATATTCTCCGTATGAATGGAGATGCTACCTTTTTCTTGCATAATTATATTTTTTTGAAAAGTTCAGGTTTTGCCTATGTGTGCAAGGCTTGTTCCAATAATGGATTAATGGACAAACTGACAGCCGATCAGCTATAGTTATTTAAAAATGGCATGTTAAACGTCCCTACTCTAACCTTTTTCCCTGATCATTTTGCAAATGTTTTCCATCAGTTCTATTTGCACTTTTTGTATTTCAAGCAAGCGTTTATTCTGATGTAGCAGCATATGGTCAACTTTTTCATGCAATAACCTTATTTCTACCTCCGCTTTCAGGTTTATTTTATAATCATGTTCCGCACGGTTGCGGTCCTTGGCTTCCTGACGGTTCTGGCTCATCATAATCACCGGGGCCTGGATAGCGGCGATACAGGAAAGAAAAAGATTGAGTAAAATAAAAGGATAAGGATCAAAGCCTTTATTGTGAAGCCACCAGAAATTGATAAGGACCCAGGCTAGTAAAAAACTAAAGAATAGTATGATGAATTTCCAGCTGCCACCAAAACTAGCCACTTTATCAGCCAGCAATTCTCCGGGTGTGGATTTTTTGTCTTTTTTCAGGCGAAGGCTACCGGAAATAATTTCTTTTCTGCCAATGCTTTTGGCAACATTTTTTTCTACTTCGGTTAATTCGCCCAGCTCTTCCTGCAGCAACAGTTCAATATAATTTTTGCGGAGTTCATTCAACTGGTTATCCGGTAAATCATTGCCTTCCTCAATGCCAGGAACCTGCTGCCGGAGATATTCATGAAAGGAGTTGATAACAGGAGCTTTCATTTTTTTCTAAAAGCTACTGATTTTTTATGAGCCATTTCTAAATAAAAAAGCGGGGAGTTTTTCTCTACTGTTTTCAAGCATATATTCGTTCAATCGCCTCTTTAAATTTTTCTACAAACTCTTTCAGCTCCGGAAAAAGCTGTCTTGTGGTTAATATTTTTAATTTCATCAGCTGGCATGCCCGGCCTCTTTTCGCTTATCGTGATAGTAGATTAACTCTGCCAGAAAATAATCGGGCACCTTTTCTTAATTGTATAAATTTTTTTGTTGCCATGAGGATACAACAAGTGTACAATATAGATTAGTAAAAAAAACCTCTGTAGAAACAGAGGTCGAACCAAACTAACTGCTTATGAGAAAATCGTCGAATAGCTTTGAATTATTTTAAAGAGGGATATGTTTTAAAGTTAATACGCCCAAAAAAGCCACCTTCTTTTTCTTCCTGTGCTGTAATAACAAAATCTTCTTTATACCTGGAAAAGCTGAATTTTTTTATTTGTTCCTTATGTTGCTTGATTTTTTTCAATGAAGCATTAATAAATTTCTCAAGAGATCTTTTCATAAAAAACTGTTTTGCTGATGCCAGATAGTTTCAATTTCCATGCCAGCAGAAATGCAATTATTAAGTAAGCATGAATAATCGGGTAAACCCCTATGCTCCGTTAAAAACCGAAATGCATATAATGTGGGAAAAATGGGGCGGATAGTCTGCAAACGAGGGTTAGCTTGTATTGTTTTATACTTTTATATAAATTTTTTTCTTATCCATCCAATAGCAGATCGCCCACATAAACGTGATAACACAAAGAGCATATAATAATGAAGCTAATTTCGGATCACCGGGAATATTCACGAGTACTTTTTGATATAACCAGTTCCATGGATTTATATAATTTATTTCACCTTTTGCATTCAGCCCATTGGTTATCCTGATCAATGAAAGACCTTTCGGTAAAAAGGCGCTTAAAGCAAAAACAAACAAGGCATTTTTTCCAAATACGTCAAAAAACCTGGCCAATCCGCCTTTGACGTTTTTTATTTCGATCATGTAGATCATGGTAGCAATAGTGATCGTTGCAAGCCCCGATGTGTAAACAGTGAAGGAACTGGTCCATATTTTTTTATTGATCGGGAAAATCATATCCCAGCAAAAACCAGTGACCAGCATAGCTACACCTGCAATGAACAAGCCTGTTACCATTTGATAAGCGCCATTGTTATTGGTTGGATTGGCCTTATCTGACCGCATTTCATCATTCTTACCCTTTTTCTGAATATAATCTCCTACTAAATAGCCAAAGATCACTTGTACAATGGCAGTCATCGTACTCATGATACCTTCGGGATCAAAAGGAACTCCTTCTCCTTTATAAAGGTGGGCAACGCCCAAAATATCCTGGTCAATGGCAGTACCAAACCAACCTTTCAGGCTGTAAGGGTCCGTGGGGTTGCCGATATAACAAAGCATCCAGTATACTAAAAGAAGAATCAGCCCTATGTAAAATGCTTTGCGGAGTTTGAAATGATAAATGATCACTGAAGCAAAGAAATAGCAGAGTGCAATTCGTTGAAGCACTCCCAAAATCCTTACTCCTTTTGTTGGATCATTTGGGTTTACCCAGTTTATAAAAGCCAGGTGTTCGTCCTGCCATCTGAAAAAAGGCCACCAGTTCAGAAACAAACCGATCCCGAAAATAATAGCCGTCCTTTTCAATACTTTTTTCCAGAAAATAGCATCACCGGCAGCTTCCAGCCTGGGCATTACAAAAGCCATAGCATTGCCGACAGCAAATAAAAAAAATGGGAAAACAAGGTCGGTCGGTGTCAGTCCGTGCCAGGGAGCATGCTTGAGCGGAGCGTAAATATGGCTCCATGAACCGGGGTTATTGACTAAGATCATCAGGCAAACGGTGGCACCACGAAATACATCCAGAGAGTAAAAGCGCTGCTTCAAGTTATTGGGTTTTAGGTTTAAATGTAAGATTTTCAGAACTACAGTGTATTGATTTTTAGAGAAAAGCATCCCAAATGGCTTGAATGTATATTACCGTAATTGATGCTTAAGCATTTCTCCGCTTGAAGAAGATCAACTTATGCGGACAAAACATTCACAATCTGCTAATTTTATTGTTTTGCCACTCCCATTATGCCCGTTATATTTGCAGCCGAAATACAATAGCCACACCG
>CAMLEX010000301.1 GCA_946479055.1 uncultured Bacteroidota bacterium
TATTGCGTTGACGGCAAAAGCCATGAAGGGCGACCGTGAAAAATGCCTCGCTGTCGGCATGTCTGAATATATCGCGAAGCCCGTGAATATTGATCAACTTTTATCATTGCTGCGGGTTTGGCTATATCGTTGAAAATTTTCATGAAAAATATGCACTCAGACAATAAGGAATTGAAGGAACTGCTTGAATCCATCCGTTTTGTTTACGGATATGATTTCACGGATTATGCGGAAGCCTCGGTAAAAAGAAGAATAGACCATTTTATGAATACCAGGAAAATAACGGCATTGGACCAACTGGGAAAAATGATTTTGCAGGATGAAAAACTTTTTGAAGAATTTATCCAGGAAGTATCTGTTACTGTTACGGAAATGTTCCGTGATCCTGTTTTTTATAACAGCCTGCGGCAAAATGTAATGAAGCGCCTGGCTACTTATCCATTCATAAAAATCTGGATTGCCGGTTGTGCCACAGGGGAGGAGATATATTCTACAGCCATACTTCTGTTGGAAGAAGGGCTTTTGAACCGATCCGTCATTTATGCTACCGATATTAACCAAAAATCTCTACAGATTGCAAGGGAAGGAATTTACTCTGTTGAAAATATGAAGAAGCATACGGCCAATTACCAGAAGGCGGGTGGCACAAAGTCATTTTCGGAATATTACAAGGCGAAATATAATTCGGTGATGTTTGATAAATCATTAAAACAGAATATTGTTTTCGCACCGCATAATCTAGCCACGGATAAATCCTTTAATGAATTCCAACTGGTCATGTGCCGCAATGTGCTGATCTATTTTAACCAGCAACTTCAAAACAGGGTCATCAATCTTTTTTATGAAAGCTTATGCCCGTTTGGATTTCTGGGGCTGGGAAACAAGGAATCACTTTTGTTTTCGGAAAAGAAAAAATGTTTTGACGAAGTTGACCGGAAGGAAAAAATATTTATCAAAAGCAAATAAAAGTTGTGGATCAAAAAAAATACCAGGCAATCGTTATCGGCACTTCAGCGGGAGGTTTGTATGCTCTGTCTTCCATATTGAAGCAACTTCCCGCCGATTATCCAATTCCTATTGTAGTGGTACAACATCGTTCAAAAGATCAACGGGATTTATTGGAAGACGTGCTTCAAAGCAAATGCGAAATAAAAATAAAACAGGCGGATGAAAAGGAGAAAATAAAAGGGGCGACAGTTTATATAGCCCCGCCCGATTATCACCTGTTGGTTGAAAACGATATGACATTTTCATTATCATGCGATGAGCTGGTACTTTATAGCAGGCCTTCCATTAATGTCTTGTTTGAATCAGCCGCTGTAGTATACCAGGATAAACTTGCAGGTATCATCCTTACAGGAGCCAACAATGATGGAGCTTCAGGAATTACTATGATTAAAAAATACGGCGGCCTGACCATTGCACAGGCCCCTGCTGAAGCCCAGTTTCCCTTTATGCCTGTTGCATCCATTGAAACAAATAACGTAAACCACGTCTGGACCCTTATGGAAATACAAAACTTTTTACTGAAAATTATTGATTGCTAAAATGAAAAAAAACAGCAAAGCAATTATTTTGATTGTTGACGATAAACCCGCCAATATTCTTGTATTAGAAAGTTTATTGATCGCTAAAGACAGGTCACTCTTAAATGCAACAAATGGGAAAGATGCTTTGCAGATTGCGCTGAATAAAAATATTGACCTAATCATTCTTGATGTCCAGATGCCGGATATGGACGGCTTTGAAGTAGCTCAGATTCTGAAATCAAACAAAAGAACCAAAGACATACCCATCATCTTTGCTACCGCCGAAAGCAAAGAACACAAATATATAATGAAGGGGTATGATGAAGGAGCCATTGATTATTTTTTCAAACCGCTTAATCCGGAGATCGTAAAAGCAAAAGTGGCGGTGCTTCTGAAGATCCAGTTACAAAAAAAGGAACTGGTAGAAAAAAATAGTTCTCTTGAAAAAAACGCATTGCTGATCAATAATTCTGCCGACGTAATCGGAATCATTGATGCATCAACCTTCAGAATAGAAGAAATCAATAATGCTTTTACAAACATACTTGGATATACCCTGGAGGAAACCAAAGAAACAGCATTGACCTTTTTTCTAGACAATGAAGACAGGTTAATGGTGCAGGAACTAAGTAAGCAGGATAAAGAACGGCTGTCTTTTGAAACCCGTATCTACTGTAAGAACAGAAGTATAAAATGGTTGCAGTGGAATGTGGTGGCCCGGTATGGAAAATGGTTTGTGAATGCCAGGGATATAACGGAAATTAAAGAGGTCGAAAAGATCAGGAATTATATTGCCACCGTTGTCAAACAATCCAATGATGCTGTTTACATTCATGATCATGTAGGAGAAATAATTTCCTGGAACGAAGGTGCTGAAAAAATTTATGGCTACACCGAAAGAGAAGCCCTGAAAATGAAGATCTGGAATATCATCCCCGGTTATATACAGCCGGAAATGGGTGATATCGTTAATAAAATTATAGGCGGAGAAAAAATCCAGGACCTGGAAACCAGGAGGATCACAAAACATGGGAAGCTGATTGATATTTTATTTTCTGCCTCAGTGATAACAGAGAATGGAAATGACCAGGTATCCATTGCTATCACGGAGAGAGATATTACGCAGCAAAAAATAGCTGATGAACAAATTAAGGAAAGCGAAACGAGGTTCAGAAATCTGTTTGAATATGCACCCTTTCCTATGTGGGTCTACAATTTGAGCAATCTCAATTTTCTGGAAGTGAATCATACCTCAACCGCCCTGTATGGCTATTCCCGGGAGGAGTTCCTGTCTATGAAGATCACAGATATCCGGCCGCAAGAGGAAGTTCAGAAATTGATGGAACAAATTAATAGGAGAACGCAGGAAGTGGAATCGTCAAGCGGATGGAAACATCGTTTGCGTAGCGGCAGAATAATTGATGTTGAGGTCACCTCTCATCTTCTCGACTACAAGGGACATAAAGCCGCCCTGGTGATTTCAAAAGACATTACTGAACGAAAAGAAGCCGAGGAGCGGATCAGGCAATTAAATACTGAATTGCAAATGAATGTGGTGCAGCTTGAAGCGACCAATAAAGAATTAGAATCATTTTCTTATTCCGTATCACATGATCTAAGGGCTCCGCTCAGGGCTTTAAATGGTTTTTCCAGAATGATTGAAGAAGACTATGCCTCAATACTGGATGACGAAGCAAAAAGATTGTTGGGCAATATTCAATACAATGCCAAAAAGATGAGCACTCTTATTGACGACTTGCTGGCCTTTTCAAAATTGGGCAGGAAGGAAGTGCAGAAATCAAAAATAAATACTGAGGCGTTGGTAAAAAACGTTTTGGAAGAAATCAATACCTCAACAAGCTATCACGCAGCGATAAAAATCAATTCATTGCCAGCTGCGAATGCCGACTATGCTTTACTGCACCAGGTATGGATAAATCTGATTTCTAACGCAATAAAATACTCATCCAAAAAAGAAAAACCGGAAGTTATCATTGGTTCAACAGAAACTGAGAATGAAATTGTCTTTTTTGTTAAAGATAACGGAGCCGGGTTTAACATGAAGTATGCCGAAAAGCTATTTGGCATATTCCAGCGGCTGCACAAACCCACGGAGTTTGAAGGTACGGGTATAGGGCTGGCTATTGTTCAGCGTATAATTACAAAACATGGCGGCAGAATATGGGCCGAAGCCGAAATAAATAAAGGGGCAACATTCTATTTTACATTACCCAAAAAGACAAACAAAATATTTGATTATGTATGAAAAAATTGACGTTTTGCTGGTGGAAGACAATCCAAGCGACGCCGAGCTCACGATAAAAGCATTAAGAAAAAACAAAATTATTAATGCGCTGCTACATTTGCAGGATGGGGAAGATGCTCTTGATTATATTTTCGCTACAGGAAAATATGCTGATAGAAACATGGGCGACATCCCGAAAATAATTCTCCTTGACCTGAAAATGCCTAAGATAGACGGGCTTGAAGTATTGACAAAGATAAAATCTGATCAACGAACGAAAATTATTCCGGTTGTATTGCTGACGTCTTCAAAGGAAGAGAAGGATATTGTAAATAGTTACAAACTGGGAGTGAACAGTTATATAGTTAAACCTGTGGAGTTTGACTCTTTTGTCAAAGCGGTTTCCGATATGGGACTCTACTGGTTGTTAGTAAATCAGCCGCCAAAATAGTTTAAACTGATCCGGTAAGCTGGGGGCGCTATCGGTTATCCAAAAGGGAGGTTGAAGTCGTTCTATTCGTGGAAGAGGATTGTCGTCCCGGCAAATTGCCTCAGTAGCAGCGTTTGGCCTGAAGATGGTTGAAATATTGAAGCAGGTGATGATGTTTTCAGCAAAAAAATAGGAGAAATTGACGAAAAAATCAATTTCTCCTGGTTGGTTGACCCATAAGGATTCGAACCTTAAATGACTGAACCAAAATCAGTAGTGTTACCATTACACCATGGGTCAATCACACTGCCGAATCGCCAATTTTTCAATTGGGAGTGCAAAAATAAGGGTTGATGGCTTTCCCCCCAAATGGTTTTTAAAGAGAAAATTTGAAGTTTTTGATTATATCACGACTGGTTTGTAACGGCCATTTGTTCCAAACTATCTTCTTTATCCTTCAATTCTTTGATCTTATCCAAAGCACGGGCTACAACATCGCACATTATAGTTACCAGGCTGCCAGGCTTTGTGTTGGCGTATGCATAGTCCAAAGCTTCATCTTCGTTGGGAATGACAACCGTTGGAATCCCGGGATTTACTTTATCAATACCTTCTTTTAATAAATTAATGATCTCTTCAGCGCTGCGGCCACGGAGATTTTTATCGCAACGAATAATGATCTCATCAAAATATTGAGCGGAAATTTCTCCTAATTCACGGATGTCTTCATCCCGCCTGTCGCCGGTACCGCTGATGATACCCACTTTAGTTTTATAATCCAGTTTGCTTATAAAATCGCAAAGCAATTTTAACCCATGCGGATTATGAGCAAAGTCGGCGAGGAAAGTGAAATTTTTAAAATTGAAAAAATTCAACCGGCCAGGAGTCTGGGAAGATGAGGGAACAAACGTCAGCAAACCTTGCCGTATATCCTCAATAGTAATATCGCGGTATAAATAGGTAGCCAGTACTGCAGGCAACGTATTTGCAATATTGTGAATAGCTTTGCCTTCATACGTTAATGGAATGTCTTTTACGGCCGATACTCTTATTTTCCAGGTTCCTTTCATGATGCTGACAAAACCATTTTCAAAAACTGCCGCCAACCCACCTTTTGCACAATGTTTTTTGATCCGCGGATTTTTTTCATCCATACTAAACAGTGCGATATTACATTTCAATCCCTCCTGCATTTTATATACCAAATCATCATCTGCATTTAACACGGCATAGCCATGTGGAAAAACTGTTTCAGGTACCACGGCTTTTACCTGTGCCATTTGTTCTACCGTATTAATGCCACCTAACCCGATATGGTCGGCGGCAACATTAGTAACAATAGCTACATCACAATTTTGAAAAGCAAGGCCAGCTTTCAGGATTCCACCTCTGGCACATTCTAATACGGCAAAATCAACGGTAGGATCTTTTAAGACAAAAGCAGAACTGATAGGACCGGTACAATCGCCTTTCATCATCATCTGGTTTTGGATATAAACACCATCTGATGTGGTATAACCAACTTTCTTGTTAGCGCTTTTAGCTATATGGGCTGCCAAACGTGTCGTCGTTGTTTTACCATTGGTTCCTGTCACGGCAATGATGGGAATACGGCCAATACTTCCTTTCGGAAAAAGCATATCTACCACCGGCTCCGCCGCATTTCTTGGCAACCCTTCCGATGGGTCAATGTGCATACGAAAACCCGGCGCTGCATTTACTTCTAAAATTGCTCCACCTGTTTCATTAACCGGCGAACGAAGATCTTTTACCATAATATCAATTCCACAAATATCAAGACCAATGATCTTTGCTATACGTTCAAACATAAAAATATTGGCGGGATGAACTTCATCGGTTACATCAGTAGAGGTTCCGCCCGTAGATAAATTAGCTGTGGGCTTTAATAATACTTTTTCTCCTCTTGCGGGAACTGTTTCTAATGTATAACCCACATCATCCAGCATCTTTTGAGTAAACTGATCAATGGTGATCTGTGTCAATACTTTTTCATGGCCATAGCCACGGCGTGGATCTTTATTTGTTTCATTGATTAAATAATGTATGGTATTAACACCATCACCGGTCACGGAAGCCGGTGTACGCAGGGCGGCGCAAATAAATTTATAATTTACTACCAATGCCCTGAAGTCAAAACCAGTAATAAATTTTTCCACTATAACGTTTCGACCGTAAAACTTAGCCGCTTCAAATGCTTTTAACGCCTGTTCACGGTTGGTGATATTGGTCGTGTTTCCTTTTCCATGATTT
>CAMLEX010000302.1 GCA_946479055.1 uncultured Bacteroidota bacterium
GTTTCGACTTCATCATTGGGTTCGTGGACTGAGCTGGATGGAGAAGAAGTAAAGAATTTTTCCGGTACCGCTAAGTATACTATTTCATTTGATAAGCCAACCGGCAATTCAACGTCATGGATTTTGGATCTTGGAAAAGTTAATGAAACGGCTGAAGTAATATTGAATGGGAAAAAAATAGCTACGCTGATTGGTCCAGCATTTCAATGTGTAATTCCTGCTGACGCATTTCAACAATCCAACAAGTTGGAAATAAGAGTAGCCAACCTGATGGCGAATCGTATTGCTTATATGGACAGAAATAATATTCCCTGGAAAGTATTTTACAATACCAATATGCCGGCAAGAAAAAAAGAAAACGTTAAGAATGGTTTGTTTGACGCTTCTTTCTGGAAGCCTCTTCCATCCGGATTGACAGGGCCTGTAACATTAACCGCAGTAAAATATTGATTAAGACGATGAGAAATATATCATTGTTATGCTTGCTTTTCATTTCAGCAAGTTTGTCAGCGCAAAAAGCTACACCGAAACCCTTACATGATGATCCTGTATATCACGGTGCGGCCGATCCGGTAATAATTTATAATAAGCAAAGAAAGGCATGGTGGATGTTGTACACCAACCGGAGAGCAGCTATTGATGATACAACTGTACAATGGGTACATGGTACGAGGATCGGGATTGCGGAAAGCAAAGATGGAAGAGAATGGAAATATATAGACACAGCCAACATTAATTATCGACCTGATGAGGGCTATACCCATTGGGCGCCTGATGTGATAGAGCACAACGGAATTTATCACATGTACCTAACCTATGTACCGGGCACTTTTAGTGACTGGAATCACCCCCGTGAAATTGTGCATTTAACCAGTAGTGATCTATTGAACTGGCAATATGAATCAACCCTGAAACTGGTTAACCAGAAAGTAATTGATGCATCGGTTTCTAAATTACCGGATGGCACATGGCGCATGTGGTATAACAATGAAAAAGATGGCAAGTCAATTTATTATGCAGACAGCAAAGATTTATACAATTGGGATGATAAAGGCAAAGCGATTGCTGCAAGAGGTGAAGGGCCAAAGACATTTCGGTTTAAAAACAAATACTGGATGATCGTGGATGTATGGAAAGGAATGGAGTTGTATTATTCAGATGATCTGTTGAAATGGACAAAGCAACCCAGGAGAATATTAGAAGAGCCAGGCAAAGGTACAGACGACCAGGCCATAGGCGGACATTGTGATGTAGTAATAAATAATGAAAGGGCATATGTTTTTTATTTTACCCATCCGGGAAGAAGAAAAGATAATCAAGCGCCAAAAAATTCTTTTGATCAAAAGAGAAGTGTTATCCAATTGGCGGAATTGCATTATTCAAATGGTGAAATAATCTGCGACAGGGATGAACCCGTTATGATAAAATTAAAATCCGATCAATAAAATTTAATGAGTTTTGATAAACAATACCGGTTTTTTCGTAAAGGCATTTATGTTTTAATAATTGCAGTATTGATTTGTAATGGCACCAATGCACAGTTACAGTCACAGACAGTATCGCTAAAAAATATGGAGCAGGTAAGTGATACGGGATGGATAAAGAAAAGCAGCTCGTATGTAGAGTACGATTTTTATACGTTCTCAACAGCTAATGCTGCTCTTACTGTTTTTAGTGTCCCTACGCACCCTTTGAATAACCGTTACAGTATGCGTTATGCGGTATCGGTGGATGGTGGCCCATTACAGGTGGTGGATTTCCGCACCTTTGGTAGAAGTGATGAAGGGAAACAAAATGTATTGCGAAACAGGGCTGAGAAAAAAATCAAACTTCCCTTAGTGGGAAAAGGTAAACACCGCTTACGGATATATGCAGTTGATCCGGGTGTAATATTAGATGGAATACTGATTGACCTGGGAAGTTTGCATAATGCTTGTTCTGTTATTCCTGAAACAAAACCGTATCCAACGATGATAACAAAGTAAATACACAGAACAATGTCGAAGACTTGTAAATTACTGCTACTTACTATTTATCACTTATGCTTCGGCACAATAGAAACAGATTCAATACTTGTATTTCTATTTCGGTTTGCCAAAAACAACAGACAGTAAGGAGCAGCATAGCAGACCGGCAGTGGATAATGTGTTTTAGACTAAGAGGTAAAAGAGAAAAAGAGGAGAAGAGACTACATTATTAATAATATTGAATTACAACTGCCAAACAGTAGTAATTGATTAAATCTTTATGCAATGAGATCTTTTTGTTTCGTTCTTTTATTTTTCTCTGTGTTGTGTCTTGCTGCGCAGCAGCGCATCAACCGTGAAGCAGTGGTGAGAAGGCATACTATACATATTGATAAAGTAGATTCGTTGTCATCACTATCTGTTGGCAATGGCAGCTTTGCATTTACGGTGGACGCTACGGGTATGCAAAGTTTTCCGGAGTCGTATGCCAATGGAGTGCCGCTTGGTACACAATCGGTTTGGGGCTGGCATAGTTTCCCCAATACTGAAAATTTCAGAATAGAAGAAGCGCAAAAAGTATATGAACTGGAAGAAAAAAAAAAATTTCTTATACAGTACAGATAAAAGAACCGGAACGAAATAAACGAGCAGTTGAATATTTCCGGGTGAACCCGCACAGGTTACAGTTAGGTAATATTGGAATGGAGATCACTAAAAAAGATGGAACATTGGCAACAGCAGATGATATTCAAAATATTAATCAGCAATTGGATCTGTGGACAGGCATTATTACAAGTTCGTTTACGGTTGAAAATATTCCAATAAAAGTCACAACGGTCTGCGATCCGTATAAGGATAAGCTGGTATTTAAAATTGAATCCTCTTTGCTAAACGAAAAAAGGATCAGGATAAGAGTTCGTTTCCCTTATCCCAACGGCCAGTTTAAAGATGTCGGAACCAATTGGAATAACAAATCGGTGCATTCTTCAGCATCGAAACCTGGATATAATAATGCTTTGATAAAAAGGGTTTTGGATACATGCAAATACGATGTCATTCTTTTTTGGTCTGATAAATCTTTATTTGAAGAAAAAGACAAACATTATTTTTTGATCATACCTCAGTCCGCTAAGAATAATCGTTATGAACTTACATGCCAGTTTGCAAATCGATTTGAAAAAGCTGTGCTTACTGATTTTAAAGGAATCAGCCAAAACAGTATAAAGGAATGGAAGCGGTTCTGGCAAAGCGGGGGTGCCGTAGATTTTTCCGGCAGCACGGATAAACGGGCCGTTGAAATAGAAAGACGTGTTGTACTGTCACAATACCTTACCAAAATTCAATGTTCATCTGCTTTTCCTCCACAGGAAACAGGCTTGACCTATAATAGTTGGTATGGCAAACCTCATTTGGAAATGCATTGGTGGCATGCTGTTCATTTTGCACAATGGGGAAGACCGGAATTGATGGAAAAAAGTTTGAACTGGTATTTCACCGTTGCTGATAAAGCCAGGGCATTAGCAAAACGACAGGGGTTCGAAGGACTCCGCTGGCAAAAGATGACGGATCATGATGGTAATGAATCGCCTTCTTCTGTTGGTGCATTTCTTATCTGGCAGCAACCGCATTTTATTTATATGGCAGAATTGCTTTATCGCAGCAAACCGACAAAGCAGACACTGAATAAATACAAGGAACTATTATTTGCGACCGCTGATTTTATGGCATCCTTTCCATCTTATAATGCACAAACCAAAAAATATAATTTAGGAAAAGGACTGATCCCTGCGCAGGAATGTTTTGACGCTGTCACAACTTTTAATCCTACGTATGAATTAGCTTACTGGCATTGGGCTTTGAATATTGCACAACAATGGCGGTTACGAGCGGGTTTGCCAAGAAATAAAAAATGGGATGAGATCATCAATAATCTTGCGCCATTGCCGCAAGCAAACGGTGTGTATTTAGCAACAGAAAGTACTCCTGATTGTTATGAGCCCAATTCAAAGTATCTGACTGATCATCCTGCCGTGCTGGGTGCTTATAGTAGCATTCCTGCTGCGAATGGATTGGATACAGCCATCATGAAAAATACATTTGATCTTGTGTGGAAAATATGGAAATGGGATGATACCTGGGGTTGGGATTTTCCGTTGACGACTATGACAGCAGCCCGTTTGCATTTACCCGATAAAGCAGTTGAAGCTTTGCTGATGCCTATCCGGACTAATACTTATTTAATCAATGGGCATAATTACCAGGACGAAAGACTGACGATCTATTTACCTGGCAACGGTGGAGTATTGAATGCTGTTGCTATGATGTGTACAGGCACTGATGCGGATAAAGCAATCAATATCGGTTTTCCGAAAGACGGAAGATGGAAAGTGAGATGGGAAGGCTTGAAGAAAATGTTTTAAACCCCCTGTCTCCGCCGCGGCGGAGAACTTAGGTCAGAGACACTTATTATTATTGAAGTTCCTTTAAAAAAAATTTCTATAAACCTTACTTCATAAAAATGATTGGAGAGTTGATATTTCTTTAGGGTTCTCCCCCTCCTCCGGAGGGGCGAATTTAGGAAGCGTATTGCTTTAAGAGATGGGGTGGGTTGCTGAGTAGCGATAAGAACGTACAAGAGTGCGTCGCAACGGAAGTTCAATAGTAGTAATAAAGCTGGGGTCATAACATAAATGAAAAATATTTTCTTAATCATATCTTTTGTTGTTGCAGCACAATTTTCATTTTGCCAGGAAAAAAAACTATGGCATGGCATAGAAAGAGAAATACGTTATAAGCCGGAAGGCAATGATTTCGTGATTGTAAATGGTAACAGGAGATTTACGAGAGCCTTATATGGAACCAATACTGCTTTTCCTGCTGAAGCCGGCGACCTGCCTGAATTTGCATTGTACATGCCGGGCATGGGTGGCAATATAAAATTTGGATTATCAATTAACGATACAAGCAAATGGCTGATCAATGCGGAGAAGATAACGGCCAGTTACCGCCCGGGCAGTATGCTCTTAAAAATCTTTTTTTAAAAACAATTGATTGGATTGATGGCTGTTACTTTATTGAGATGATGCTTTATCTTTCCAGCGTCAATTTGTTTTATGGACAATCAATTCAGTACGGTGATGATACCAGCGGCAGATATGCAGCTGTGTTTTGAAAATGTTCTGATAAAAAAAGAGTTCAGCAAAGAAAGGGCTGAACAAATTGCAACTGTATTTACGAATAACAGTTTGGAAGGGGTCTATACACATGGCGTTAACCGCTTTCCCCGGTTTATAGAGTACACACAAAAAGGATATGTACAAAAAGATGCTACCTCTTCACTCAAAAGCAGGTTCGGTGGAATAGAACAATGGGATGGTAATCTCGGGCCGGGCATCAGCAATGCAATATTTGCAACAGATCAATGTATGAAGCTTGCCGCTGAAAATGGAATTGGTTGTGTGGCATTATCCAACACCAATCACTGGATGCGGGGCGGAACCTATGGATGGCAGGCGGCTAAAGCCGGGTATGTTTTTATTGGCTGGACGAATACTATCGCCAATATGCCTGCATGGGGCGCAATGGATGCAAGGCTGGGTAATAACCCATTGGTGATAGCAATACCTTATAATAAAAATGCGATAGTATTGGATATGGCCATGTCGCAATATTCTTTTGGCGCCATGGAACTATCAGTAATGAAGAAAGAAAAATTATCTATGTATGGAGGCTTTGATAGGGAGGGAAATATTACAGATGACCCGGCGGTTATTCTTGCATCCAGAAGACCATTACCGGTTGGTTACTGGAAAGGGGCTGGTTTATCGCTTTTGTTGGATATACTCGCAACGATATTATCGGGTGGTTTATCAACACATGAAATCAGTAAACGGGAAGCAGAATGCGGATTGTCGCAGCTATTTGTAGCTATTGATATAAAAAGATTACCGCAGCATTCTGCTATTCCAAAAATTATTGATAATGTGATAACAGATTACAAACAATCTGTTCCACAGGATGCGATAACTTCAATAACTTACCCGGGAGAAAGAGTATTGCAAACAAGACAACGAAACCTGGAAAAAGGCATCCCGGTGATGCAGCAGGTATGGAATGAAATATTAAAATTGTAATTTAAAAAAATTGTACGATGAAATGGTTATTGGGTTTGATGCTGATGTTTACAGGGCAAATATTAGTTGCCCAGCAAAAAGATGAAGTATATCTTTTTTCTTACTTCAAAAATAACGGGGAAGATGGTTTGCACCTGGCCTATAGTTATGATGGATATAAGTGGCTTGCATTGAAGAATGACAGCTCTTTTTTAAAACCAACTGTCGCCAATGATAAGTTAATGAGAGATCCCTGCATCATCCGTGGTGCCGACGGATTGTATCACATGGTATGGACTGTAAGCTGGAACGATAAGGGCATTGGTTATGCTAGCTCGCCTGATCTTGTACATTGGAGTGAACAACAATTTATTCCCGTGATGCAA
>CAMLEX010000303.1 GCA_946479055.1 uncultured Bacteroidota bacterium
GGGTATCGCCTTCTGTAGCTATTTTTAAAAGGTGTAAGCGATCATACTCATTCAAAAGGGTTGAGTTTGTTTTAAAAGGATTTTGTGGGGAAACAATGAACCAAATTTTTTCGAGCTCCGTTTCATTCAAAATATGGTTGGCAATGATAAGATGGCCGGAATGAACAGGATTAAATGAACCAAAATATAAACCGATATGCATCTAAAATATTGATAATCAAACAATTGAATCCACAATAATATGTTCGGCCTCATCAAGCCGCAAACTAAGTGTATAACCAGCAACAGAGACAGAAACCGGGTCACCAAGTGGAGCTACTTGCTCCATAGATATCTCTTCGCCAGGCAGACAACCCATTTCCATCAGCTTTAGATGTATTTCCTGGCTGCCAAAGCTTTTAATAATTCCTTTTTGTCCAAGTTTCAGTTCAGATAGTTTTTTATTCATTTTCTTACAATTACAGCAAAACTAACATTGTATTCTATGCATTGTTTACGAATTTTGAAATTATGTCATCCGCATCAAAATCAAAGGTTTATTTTTTCTTTCAAGCTCCCGTCTCACTTCAGGACCGTGTCAAGCTAAAAAAATTCATAGAAAGCATTTTTAAAAAGGAAAAGAAAAAGATTCAAAGCCTTAATTATGTTTTTTGCACGGATGAAGAGTTATTGGAGATTAACAGGCAATACTTGAATCATGATTATTATACCGATATAGTCAGTTTTGAGTTATCGAAAAAGGATGAACCGGCGGAAGGAGATATTTACATTAGCATTGACAGGATAAGAGATAATGCATTAAGCCTGGGCGAACCCTTATATAAAGAGCTTCATCGTGTAATATTTCATGGAGCCCTTCATCTTTGTGGATATAAGGATAAAACCAGGTCCCAATCCCTGGAAATGAGAAACAAAGAAGAGGAATACTTATTCCGGTATATCAAATAGTCCCATCATAAGGTTAACGCCGCAGAGTACTAGTTGCTCCATTTCAGTTTAGGATTTGGAAAGTCATTTGGCGAAAAACACGGACTGATTTCAGGCATTTACCAATGTTTCGTAAATATAAGTGGAAGGGGCTAACGCACTGTCACACTGATTACTTTCCAGATCACATTGTAATTACAGAAAGGGCTAATAAATTGAATAGCCAGAAAGATTGGACCGCAAGCAAGGGGAAGAAAGGACGCCATACTTGATATATTGCTTTGTCTGAGCCATTCTTTTAGTCTGAGTCATTGGCGATCCTCATAGTTCATACTCTTGATGACCATAAATACCAAAATAAGTTCCACGGGACACTGTTTCTGCCTGAAACAGTGTCCCGTGGAACACGTATCTTTGTGAAAAACAAGTTATGGCAAGAAAAAAGTGGGAGGCCAAGACAGAAATAACGCCTGAATTACTCAAGTTTCGTGAAAAACGAAAATGGCAAATTAATCTGCGCAGATATGTCATTGAAAAAAGTCCATGCCCATCTTACGCCCCCTATTTTGGTTTAGACATTAAAAACATCAGGAGATGGTTTGAATATCAGTTTACGAATGATCTGAACTGGGGAAACTTTGCTAAAAAGTGGCAGTTCGATCATATTATCCCTGTTACTTACTTTGATCATTCTCTGGAAGAAGAACTTCGCCTATGCTGGAACTTTACAAATCTTAGAGTAGAAACGTTTCAACTAAACAAGGATCGTGGAAATAGGCTGGATGTGCTGGGGGCAAGATCATATTTTGAGGAATTATACCTAAAGACAAGTTATCCCATTACAAAAGCATTGGGACACAAGATTGCCCGTATTGAACTATCAGAATTCATTAGTTCCGTGCCCCAACAAAATTTTCTGGCTGAGCACAAAGAATACCTTTCTCAGATTGAAAACTATTCCACCTTTGAATTCGACCTTTTAAATCACGGGCGATCTGTCGAAGCAGTTGAAAAAGAACTTGCTTTTCTTAAGAAAAATATTCGACCCTAAACCTTATTTACAAAGTACCTTTGCGGACTTATGTTTCCTGAATACGATATCATAGTAGTTGGTGCTGGTCATGCCGGCTGTGAAGCGGCAGCTTCGGCTGCTAACCTGGGCTCCAAAGTGCTTTTGGTAACCATGAATATGCAAACTATAGCACAAATGAGTTGTAATCCTGCCATGGGCGGTATTGCCAAAGGCCAGATTGTAAGAGAAATTGATGCCATGGGAGGTTACTCCGGAATAGTGACCGATCTATCCATGATCCAGTTCAGGATGCTTAACCGATCAAAGGGTCCGG
Source organism: uncultured Bacteroidota bacterium (assembly GCA_946479055.1). The sequence goes on from CAMLEX010000303.1 coordinate 2,274, forward strand.
CAATGTGGAGTCCGAGAGCTCAAAGTGACCGGATGCTTTTTGCCGCTAAGTGGCGGGAAATGCTGGAAAAAACCCCCAATGTGGATTTTTACCAGGATATGGTTAAAGGATTGGTTATAAAAGATGGAAAAGTTTGCGGCGTTGTTACAGGTCTCGGACATGAAATAAAAGCCAAAGCAGTCGTTTTAACCAATGGAACATTTTTAAACGGCATCATCCATATTGGCGAAAAGAATTTTGGTGGAGGCCGGGCCGCCGAAAAAGCAGCAACCGGAATTACGGAACAATTGGTTTCGCTGGGTTTTCAAAGTGACAGACTAAAAACAGGAACACCACCCCGTGTTGATGGCCGTAGTCTTGACTATTCAAAAATGGAAGAACAACCAGGTGATGATGATATAACCGGCTTCTCTTATACCGACATTCCAAAACCGAAACAACAAAGAAGTTGCTGGATCACTTATACCAATCAAACTGTACACGATATTTTAAAAACAGGGTTTGATCGCAGCCCCATGTTTGCTGGCCGGATCGATGGGATAGGACCCAGATACTGCCCAAGTATTGAGGACAAGATCAATCGCTTTGCTGAAAGAGAAAGACACCAGTTATTTGTAGAACCCGAAGGTTGGGACACTGTTGAGATATACGTAAATGGTTTTTCAACTTCTCTGCCGGAAGACGTGCAATACGAAGCGCTTCGTATAGTGCCGGGATTTGAGAATGTGAGAATCTTCCGCCCGGGCTATGCAATTGAATATGATTATTTTCCACCGACACAATTACGACATACTTTAGAGACTAAACATATTCAGAATCTATTTTTTGCGGGGCAAATAAATGGCACGACCGGCTATGAAGAGGCTGCTTGTCAAGGGCTTATGGCTGGCATTAACGCCCATCAAAAGGCCAGGAACCTGGAACCCGTTATCTTAAAAAGAAGTGAAGCCTATATCGGGGTTTTAATTGATGACCTTATCAGCAAAGGAACCGAAGAGCCTTACCGAATGTTTACTTCCCGTGCTGAATTTCGCACCTTACTCCGCCAGGATAACGCAGATCTGCGCTTAACAGAACTTAGTTATCGCCTTGGCCTTGCCTCACAGGAAAGAATGGACAATGTTATCAGGAAAAGACAAGATGTTGCAACTATAAAAACCATTTTGAAAGAAACAAGTATTGAGCCTGATGAAGTCAATACATATTTTGAACAAATGGGTTCGTCAGCGATCACCGAAAAACAAAAAGCGGAAAAAATTTTATTGCGTCCCGGTGTAGAACTCAATGAACTTTCTTCGGCACTGCCAACTCTGCAAAATAAACTACACAGTTTTTCAAAAGAAAATATTGAACAAGCTTCTATACAAATAAAGTATGATGTCTACATTGAAAAAGAAAAAGAATTAGTAGCACGTATGAGCCAGTTAGAAGATCTTGAAATTCCTTCCAGTTTTGATTATAAAAAAATACTTTCTCTTGGTAACGAAGCAAGAGAAAAACTAAGTCGCATACAACCCAGAACACTTGGACAAGCAAGTCGTATTTCAGGAATTAATCCAAGTGATGTTCAAATACTGATGGTATACATGGGACGATAATCGCTGATTTATTTTCTTACTTTATATTGGTCGCGATGCAACAATAAAAGAATTCCACACAGTTTTTTCTTTTCTAAAAACTTATGGAATCCACGCTGCGACACTATCTCATGATTAACTAAAAAGTTAAGCCATGGATACCAACAAAATTCTTTCAGCCGATCTTATTGATCTCATCTTTGATGACAGAAACAAAGATTACGGAGCATACGAACTCCGTAAAACTTATCACACCAGAATTACAAAATCATTAATCTTTACCGGTGTTTTTATTACACTGATCTTTACTGGGGTAGTACTTGCAAACAAGTTAACTCCAACAGAAACATCAAAAATTTTTTTTGATGAAGTAACCCTCACCGATTTACCCCCAGAAAAAAAGGAACCTGAACAGATCCCTGAACCACAAAAGAAAACAGAACCTGTACAGGTACAAACAGAAAGACTAACTCAAATTAAAGTTGTAGATGATGATGAAGTGGTAGAACCTCCACCAACACAAGAAGATCTCGTCAATTCAAAAATTGATGTTATTAAACAATCAGGCGTTATGGATGAAGGCCTTGTATCTCTGCAAACAATTGGTGATGGAAAAGACCTGATTGAGGAAAAAATAATTAAAGAACCAGATGAACCCTTTACAAAAGTGGAAGTAGATGCAAAATTTGATGGCAACTGGGAAAAATTCTTAGTGCGAAACCTCAATGCTCAAACACCTATTGATAATGACGCTCCGCTTGGAATCTATAAAGTTCTCATTCAATTTGTAGTTGATATTGATGGAACAGTCAGTGACATTAAGCCGCTTACAAATCTGGGTTATGGCCTCGAGCAGGAAGCTATCCGTGTTTTGAAAAAAGCCAAAAAATGGGATCCCGCCATACAAAATGGCCGCGAGGTAAAAGCTTACCGCATCCAGGCCATTACTTTCCAGGTCACAGGCGATGAATAAAAATTTCATGCCTCGTCAAAAAATTATCCCCGTTCTTTGGGAGCGGGGATAATTCAAATTCAAACAGGCTGCTAATTTCTATCGTTGCCTCACTACCAAATACTCCTGTTCCCTGTTGTTAACAGAATTATTTAATGCCCCGGTTATCAATCCACGACAATTATCTGCTCCACACTTACACTCAAAAGGCTCCATATTTTTATCAAGGAATTGAGAATAATCCAATGTCAGTTCCTCATTTCTTGAAATATTTTTGAGAGCAATAACATTTAATCCGTCCAGACCAGTATTAGCATCACAACTATGATTTTGTGGTGCCCATTCTGAAGGATCCTCATCCCAAAGCACAAAAACTTCTTCGCTTAATGCATAAGCATACTTACGAAAATTTAGTTTTTGCTCCTCGCTCCAGTGCTTTTCTACAAACCTCCGGGTTACGATCCGTTGAGCTTTTTCTTCACCTGAAAAAACAATCTCTCCTTTACGGATATTACGGGTTGCATATATTCCAAAACCCGCAATGGAATTGCCTTTCATTGCGTACGGTTTTTTCTTTCTTCTATGCCGGGCAATTCCTTCTTCAATAATATGTTCCAGGAAACCCTTTTGCCCTGCTTCATCAAATTTTAAAATAAAATCAGCCGAACCTTCATACCCATCGGTATAAAAAACTGAACATGTAAAGTTTATCTCCAGGAAAAAAATCTCATTCCGATCATTCACTCTAAAATCCAACCTGGCATAACCAACACCATTAAACCCATTGAAAATTTTTTCTGTAGCCGTTCTTAATTCTCTATCTAATACCGGATCGGTACAGGGAAAATTACAATCGGGATGCAGTTCCGATGTTTTTAAAGAATATGTTTTAAAAGACTTCCCTTCAGGGAATACATATTCTACAGGTTTGAAAACTCTGCATGATTTGCCATCACGATTGGCGGCCACCAAAACAGTAAACTCACGGCCATCAATATATTCTTCTACCATCAAAGGGCCGTATTCATTAAAAATCTCAACTACCTTTTTGAGAAGGTCTTGCTTATTATACAAAACAGAATTTTCATCAATACCTAAACTGTCACCAGCTTTAGCAGGTTTTATAAACATTGGATATGACAAAAACTTTTCTACCTTATCAATATCTTCAGGACGTTCAATTAAAAAATATCCTGGTGTTTTTACTCCCTCGCAATGCGCCACGTATTTCATAAGTTCCTTGGTAGGATCATATAATTTAGCCGTAGGTCCTGTATATGGCAAATCGAGCAAATCGAAGCTATGTATAACGTCAATTGATGGCACTTCCCATTCCAGGTAGCCTTCGCATAGATTTATAAAAATATCATAGTTTTTCTTTTTCAATTCCTTAAGCTGCCGATAGGTTGTCAGCTTATTAAGAAACACATGATCACATTCTATATCCGGCAATAATCCTGAAAGGTTTCTTGGCGGATCATAGTTCTTATAATCAACACCAGTTGTAGAATAATCAGGTTGCAACACACAGACCTTCATACAAAAAATTTAAAGGGTTAAGTTTCTTCTTGTAAAAGCATCCCGGATAATCATCCGGATGAGATCAGAAAATGT
>CAMLEX010000304.1 GCA_946479055.1 uncultured Bacteroidota bacterium
TTTCTTTAAGGTTCACAGTCTCCAGTAATTCCATCGGAGCTACATCACGGTTGTATAAACCACAAAAAAGTTCAACTAACTGTACAAGGTTGAGACCCGGATAATAACCACTGGATTGCAATTGCACACCAATTATTTTTTTTATTTCACCGGGATCTTTATCCAGATTAAAGCCATCAACGATCACTTCACCACTGGTTTTTTCCCTTAAAGTTTCAATGATTTCTAATGTAGTGGATTTTCCGGCGCCATTGGGCCCTAACAATCCGAATATCTCTCCTTCCTTTACATCAAAAGATATTCCTTTTACAGCCTGGAAATTACCGTAGTTTTTTACCAGGTTTTTTACAGAGATAATTGTGCTCTTTTCCATCGGGCAGCAATTTACGGGGTTTCACGCAAAGAATCTGAACTGGGATAAGTGAGATGCATGGGATTTTTGGGAAACAAGTCACTTATCCCAATCATCTCCTGAATCTCAGAAATCCCAGTTCAGACAATATTAATTACCCGCCAAAAACCTGTGTGTAGTAGATGCGGCCACGACGATCTTTTGCGATACCGATGCCAATGTATTTGTACCGGCCCAACATATTACGGCGATGGCCTGATGAATTTTTCCACATGGTCACTACTTCCTTACCGGTTTCAGGGCCATAAGCAACATTTTCAGCAAAACTATATAAAGAGTTGATCTTTCTTTTTGCCTGCGCTTCTCTTTGCGAAAATCCGCCATGTCCAAAACCTACCCGGCCTTTTGCCATGTTGTTGCTGTGTTTTTGAGCAATAGCATTCAGATCTTCATTAATGACTAATGCGGGTAATCCTTTCGATCTTCTGAATTTATTGGTTTGACTTAAAACATCGTCAACGAGTTTTGCTTCATTTACGGGGATAAAAGAGACGAGGCTGACAAAAAGGACAAAGCAAAGTGTAGTAAGTAAAAATGTACGTTTCATTTCAGGGTGGATATTTTTGTGCTTTATGACAAGTTTTATACCAACTCTTAAACGATTAAACGCTCCTGATTATTTTTATTGTTAAAATAAAATTATAAGATCAATTCCATCTTAACATCCGCTGTTGTAAATGGTGAATCTTCTACTTCAACATAGTAAAAACCATATTTCTCATATAATTTCAAAGCCGTTTGCAACTGGTGATTAGAGAACAATGAAAGTTTTTTTGCACCGATCTCTTTTGCTTTTGCAAGGCATGTTTCGATCAAAAGTTTACTGATTCCTTTTCCCCGATAACTGGCAGTTACTGCCATTTTTGCCAGTTCATATTCACCTTCATGCTCTTTCATCAATGCGGCAGAGCCTACCACTTTATTATCAGCGATAGCCAGCCAGATAAATCCACCCTTGTCAAGTATCGTTGCCTGTGGATCATCTAATACCATCAGGTCATGCGACTCCGTAAGATTATAATTGTCCAGCCATTCGAGGTTCAGTTCTTTGAAGATTGCATGGTGTTCACTGCCATATGGTATGATCTTTATACTCATCTTGCGATAATTAAATGAAATAGCAAGATTAAAAAGAAATATTTTACGAAATATGTATCAGAATAAATAAGATAAGCTGTATCAGATAGATTTTTATGATACCAGCATTTGTACTACTATCGGCTTTTGTTGCCCGTCCGAATGGCTCAGCCGGGCGGACGTCGCACACTTCATCGTTCTGTAATTCTACTCAGCAATTTAGTAAGTTAAAAAAAGTCAATGGGTTTCAATTTTTGCAGAGTTAGATTGAAAAAAAGCTCTCTGATTTCTCGTTCATCAGACCGAAAAAGAAATACTGATTCCAAAACACTTCAACCTCTTCAACTCCCCAACTCCCCTTCCAACTCCTCCATCATCTCTTTACTCCCAATAAACATAGGAGTTCGCTGGTGCAATTCCGTTGGTTGTATATCCAGGATACGTTGCTTGCCACTTGTAGCCTTGCCACCCGCTACTTCTACTATAAACGCAAATGGATTGCATTCATATAACAGGCGCAACTTCCCTTTGGGTTTATCAGTAGTACCAGGATACATGAATATTCCTCCTTTGATAAGGTTCCGGTGCAGATCCGATACCATGCTACCGATATAACGTTGTGTATAAGGTCCGCCATTGGTCTTATCTTTTTTCTGGCAGATCGTTATGTATTGCTGAACACCTTTCTCATACCTGAAAAAATTGCCATGATTTACCGAATAGATTTTTCCAGTTGGCGGGCATTTAATATCGGGATGACTTAGTGTGAACTCGCCGATAGAGGGATCCAATGTAAAACCATTCACTCCTCTTCTTGTAGCATATACCAGCATGGTGGAAGATCCATAAACTATATAACCGGCAGCCACCTGTTGAGTGCCTTTTTGCAAAAAATCTTCTTTAGCAGCAATGCTTCCTTGTTCTGTCACCCGGCGATAAATGCCGAAAATAGTTCCGATTGAAACATTGACATCGATATTACCACTACCATCCAGCGGGTCAAATAAACAAACGTATTTTGAATTTTTGCTTACTGAATCATCAAAAGCAACATAATTGTCCAGCTCTTCGCTGGCAATGCCTGCACAACTGATGCCATGCTGTAAAACACCTGTAAACTGGTCATTGGCAAATACATCCAGTTTTTTTACATCTTCGCCCTGTACATTTATGCTGCCCGCATCGCCTAATATATCTACCAGGCCGGCCTTATTTACTTCTACATTTACTCTTTTAGCGGCAAGTCCCAAGTCCCGCAACAGGCTACTCAATTCACCCGTGGCATTAGGAATATGACGAAGCTGCTGGATAGTGAATTCATCAAGTGTAAGAATCTTTCTATTAAAATTCATAGTGGCGATTTGAAATACTAACAAATGTAAGGGGGAAACCGGAAACGAAGAAGGCTAAGTGTTTTAAAGACATTAAAAGAAAGATAGTTTTTAACGACATTTGCCAACTTATTAACCTGTCAACTATTCAACTTTTCAACTATCATGAAGGTCTTCAAATTTGGCGGCGCATCCGTAAACAGTGTAGAAAGAATTAAAACTGTGGGCAAAATATTACAACACTATTCTGGTGAAAAATTAGTGGTTGTTATTTCCGCCATGGGCAAAACCACCAATGCTCTTGAAAAAGTGGTGCAGGCTTTTTTTGAAGAAAGAAAAGAAGATGCCCTTCAATTGTTTGAGCAGGTAAAACAGCAACATTTAACTACTGCCAACTATTTATTGGTCACCCATGCGCTTGCCTGCGAACAACAACTCAAAGATTTTTTTACCGAAGTGGAATGGATGTTGCATGATAAACCGGTTCGTGAATACGATTATTATTACGACCAGGTAGTTTGCGTAGGTGAACTGTTATCGACCGCGATTGTTAGTCATTATTTAAATGAAACAGGTATCCGTAATAAATGGCTTGATGTACGTGATATCATCAGGACAGATGATAATTTCCGGGATGCAACAATTGATTGGGACTACACACGTTCAAAAATAAAAAAAGCAATTGTTCCTGAACTGGAAAATTCCGGACTCCTGCTCACCCAGGGATTTATAGGCGCTACAGATGAAAATGAAAGCACAACATTGGGCCGGGAAGGAAGTGATTATACAGCCGCTGTTTTTGCGAATATCCTGGATGCTGAAAGCCAAACGATTTGGAAAGATGTTGAAAGTGTGATGAATGCTGACCCAAAACAATTCACCGATGCGCAACCGATTCATGAACTGAATTATAATGAAGTGATTGAAATGGCTTATTATGGTGCCCAGGTCATTCACCCAAAAACCATCAAACCCTTAGAGAATAAAGGCATCCCGTTATATGTAAAATGTTTTCTTGATCCCTCATTACCCGGAACTGTTATTCATAAGCAATCGTTGAAACATCTCCCACCCATTATTGTATTAAAAGAAAAGCAGGTGATGCTGGAACTCAGTTCCAAGGATTTTTCGTTTGTCGGCGAACATCATGTAGGATATCTGTATCATCTTTTTGAAAAGCATAAACTAAAACCAAACCTTACACAAAACGGGGCCATCAGTTTTGTTTGCGTATTGGATGATCATACCGAAAAAATAGAGAAACTGGCATTAGGCGCTTCTGATATATTTGATGTGCAGGTAACAAAAGATTTGTCTTTATTGACCATCCGCCACTATACTGGTGAGTATTTTGAAAAATTGTCAAAAGGAAAAACAATTTTGTTGCGACAACAAACACAGGAAACAATTCAACTGTTGATGAAATAAGTTGTTCCTTATTCTCTGCAGGTATATTGTTTTATACCAGTTCGATTCAATATTGATTTTCGGTAAGAAGAATAATTCTAATTTGCTACAGTTACCGTTTGCACCATTTTTTTAGGTACTGGTTTGTCGTGGAGAATGGCAGGTTTCCATTCGGGCATTTTTTCCAGTCTGTTGATAAGTTCATCATTAAAATCATCATCACTCATACCACGCAATACTTTAAAGTTAGTAGGCGTACCATCTTTATCTACTATAAACTCTACCTGCACATAAGCTTTAGTCATTTCCCCGGGCAAAAACTCAAACATTTCTTTTCCCAATTTATCAAGGTATTTCATAAATGCATCTCCACCACCGGGAAACCGGGGCCATTCATGTACCGCTTCTACCAAACCCGTAATGTTTCTTGTACGATGCTTGACAGGAGGCCTTTTGGGTTTTGGTTCCGTCGTTTTTTTGCCAGGAGCAGCATTAACGGTGTACTCCCCTTTATCATTGATCAGGATAACGGGCAGTTGTTTATATTTTTCAAAATAATCAAATGCATCCTCAAGCCTGTCAGCGAATTTTTTTAAGGTAGCATCATCTTTTGTAAGATTCTCGAGGTATTTTATACTTCTTGCCACATTGAACCGGATAGGAAAAATATGAACAGGAATATAATCCTGTCCCTGGTTTTTAGCATGAGCGGCTAAAATGTATAGTTCATCAATTTGCTTATCAGTAACGGGAATACAACCAACAGTTACACAACTGCCATGAATATAGATAGCTCCGCCTGGCCGGAAAGAATCACTTAATATTTTATCCGATACATTAGGATAATTAAGCCCTAATGATAAATAATATTCGCTGCGTGGATTAAACTCGTTGATATAATAAAAGCCTTCCGGAACCTGGTAATCTCCTTCGAGTCTCTTCGGGCCCAATGTACCAGCCAGTGCACAAACCTTATATGTTTTAAAAAGTTTGAAAGGATCTTTGATCTCATCCTTCACCCATACTTCAAGCTGGCTGTCATATTTAAAAGAACGGATATAAATGTATTTAGCCGGCCATTGCAATTTCTTTGCTTCAAACTGCTTTTGTAATGTATCTTCTTTGCGCTTAAATGATTCGTCAGGCCGTGGAAATGTTTTCTGGTAATCAATGAATGAAGTTTGAGTCGTTACGCCCTTATAGGAGAGTTGAGCTGTTGCAACAACAAAGCTTACTAAGAATGCCAATAATGTAAGAAGGTTTTTCATGTGTTAATTTATATTGTTTCCTGCCACATGGAATTCGCCATAAAAATTTTCATCGCAGATAGTTTAAATTGCTCGAAAATTTTTATAGCTCATTTCATACTCGCTTTTCCTCAGACTTTAACGGTTTACCAATTGTTTTATTTCCAATAGCAACAAAATGAATAATTGTAAAGATAAGGCCGCAACAAAGAAGTCGGAAGCCCCCGGCCGGGAGTCTGAATAAAATTTAACAACTTTCGCCATTCCTGGTTTCCGCACTCATAGTTCTTAGCTCCAAATAGCGGATCCTTACTTCAAACTTCTTACCTCGTACTTACAAATTCCCCCTCGCTTCCTGCTCTCTTTCAATGGCTTCGAACAGTGCTTTAAAATTTCCCTTTCCAAAGCTTTTAGCCCCTTTCCGCTGGATGATCTCGAAGAAAAGTGTGGGCCTATCCTCTACCGGTTTGGAGAATAATTGCAATAAATAGCCTTCATTATCCCGGTCAACTAAAATACCAAGCTCTTTTAAAGGTCCAAGATCTTCATCAATCCTCCCCACCCTGTCCAAAAGATCATCATAATAAGTAGTAGGTACCCGTAAAAACTCAACCCCGCGGCTCATCAGATCCCTGACTGTTTTTACAATATCGTCGGTAGCTAATGCTACATGCTGCACACCTTCACCTTTATAAAACTCAAGGTATTCCTCTATCTGCGATTTTTTCTTTCCTTCAGCGGGTTCATTGATCGGAAATTTTACAAAACCATTGCCGCTGCTCATTACTTTGCTCATCAAAGCAGAATATTCCGTAGAAATATCTTCATCATCAAATGTGAGAATATTTTTAAAGCCCATCACATCTTCATAAAATTTCACCCATGGATTCATGCCGTTCCAGTCTACATTTCCCACGCAATGATCAACATAT
>CAMLEX010000305.1 GCA_946479055.1 uncultured Bacteroidota bacterium
AAAATTAAAATATAAATAATTTTTTTTATTTTTGATATTTATGTTATTATTAAAAAAAATATTATAATTAATATTTTAATTTTGGATTTGTTTTTGTTTTAAAAAAAAAACTGGCAACCTAAAAAAAATATGAATAAACTTATTTTATCGCTTATCTCTTTTATTCTTTATGTACAACTGTCTGCACAATCCGGACAACAACTTACCTCACCCGATGGAAAACTAAGGTTTTCATTTGAGTTAAATGCCGAAGGCGTTCCGTTTTACGATATAACTTATCAACAAATGCCTGTTGTGCTTTCATCTATATTAGGTTTAAGTGGATGGGGAAAAGGATTTGTCGTGGCCGATGTTGTTAGAGCAAAAAAAGATACAACATGGAAGCCTGTTTATGGCGAACGCAGTTTGGTAAAAGATCAGTACGAAGAAATGACCGTTACCTTGCTGCCTGGTAAAAACAACAGACAGAAATTTCAAATACAAATAAGAGCATATAACGAAGGCATTGCTTTTCGCTATTTGTTACCCGAAGATCCGAATGGAGGAATGGATATCAGCATCACAAAGGAACAAACTGAATTTGCAATGCCCGAAGGAACAAAAGCATGGTTTGTTGGAGGAGCGCAAGGTCATTATAATTTGTTGCCTTTAAAAGGATGGCCGGGTGAAAGTGAGCGACCACTTACATTGGAACTGCTCAATGGTTTATATGTTTGTTTGGCTGAAGCAGAAATGGTTAATTACTCCCGCACCAGGTTTGCATTGCATCCAACCAAAGCAAATACCATACAAACATCCATGTATGGAGAAGTAGATTATTTCACACCTTTTGCCACACCATGGAGAGCCGTAATGATTGCAAAGCACCCAACTGATCTGTTGGCTAACAATGATCTGCTGTTGAACCTTAATCCACCTTGTGCCATTGAAAATACATCCTGGATAAAGCCAGGTAAGATCATGCGTGAAATATCACTGTCCATGAAAGGTTCAAAGGAGCTGATTGACTTTGCTGTAAAACGTAAGCTGCAATACATTCATTTTGATGCGGGCTGGTATGGTTATGAATATGTGGTGGGTTCTGATGCAAGCTGTGTAAATGTTGATCCCCGTCGTAATGCAAACAGTGATCTCAACATGCAGGAAGTAATTAAGTATGCGAACGAAAAGGGCATCGGTGTTTTTTTGTATGTTAATCAACGGGCATTGTATCAACAATTAGATGAATTGCTGCCGCTATATCAAAGCTGGGGAGTAAAAGGAATCAAGTTTGGTTTTGTAGAAGTAGGTTCGCATAAATGGACAACCTGGCTGCATGATGCCATAAAGAAATGCGCCAAATATAATTTGATGGTGGATATTCATGATGAATATCGTCCTACCGGTTTTAGCAGAACGTACCCCAACCTCCTGACACAAGAAGGAATACATGGCAATGAAGAAATGCCCGATGCAACAAACAGCACGGTTCAGCCTTTTACACGTTTTATTGCAGGAGCAGCCGATCATACCATTTGTTATTATCATCGTCCTCAATTAAAGAAGCGATTGGCAGAAACACAAAATGCACGGGTGATGAAGACGACATCGGGCCACCAGTTGGCGCTTGCAGTTGTGCTCTATAGCCCATTACAGTTTTTGTATTGGTACGATAAACCGGAAGATGTACAAGACGAACCTGAATTGGAGTTTTTCGACAATGTATCTACGGTGTGGGACGATACAAAAGTTGTGGATGGTGAAATTGGTAAACATGTCACCATCGCCCGTCGCACAGGCAACGACTGGTTTGTAGGTAGCATTACCAATACAGAGAAAAGAGACCTGAAGATTCCCTTAACGTTTCTTACTCCGGGAAAAAAATACCAGGCCAGTATTTATTATGATGATCTTGCTTCTAAAGTAAGAACAAAAGTTTCCATCAAACGAATAACGGTGACTTCAAAATCGGTATTGGATGCAAAACTGATTCCATCAGGCGGCCAGGCTGTTTGGATAAATCAGTTATAAAAACATTTATATTCCTTGAATAGTATATTTCCTGCGTGAAAAAATTGATATGGTTCCTACTTATCTTGTTTGATCACCGAAAAAATATCTCAAGAAGTTTTTGCCGGCGATTCGGCATCTGCCTCGTATCGTTTCATAAAATCTCTTGGCGATAATCCTTTTACTTCTTTAAAATGCTTGTTGAAATTGGAAATATTATTGTATCCACTTTCATAACAGGCTTCCGTAACATTATGGACTCCTTCCAGCAATAGTTTAGCGGCATGTCCAATGCGGACTTCTTTTACAAAATCAATTAAAGTCCTGTTTGTTTTTTGTTTAAAGTAGCGACAGAAAGCGGCAGTGGACATAGGAATAATGCCAGCCACATCCTGCAATGCAATGTCCTCTTTAAAGTTTCGGAATATATAATCAAATACCTTATTTATTTTTTGTGCTTCGCCTGATGTCTCAACGGCATTATAATAAGGAGAAGATAAAACTTTAGCTGATGTTGATTGTGCCAGAATATCAAGTAGCCGTAGCATTAGCGCTGCCCGGCCAAGCCCTTTTTCAAACAACATTTGTTGCATTACCATTTTTGCCCGCTGAACTGTTTGTCCGGTAAACAATACCCCTTTCGCTGCATTTGCAAAGAGTTCATTTAACTCTTTAGCCTCCGGTTTTTCGAGTAGCTGTTTTCCCAAAAAATCAGGAAAGAAATGAATAACGATAGCCTGCGGTTGTATCATAGGATCAATAGCCTGGTAATATTGCCAGCAATGTGGCAGGTAGCTGCCAAGCAATACTAATTCCGTGTCTTCAAAGTCTTCAATATGATCTCCGATAAAGCGTTTGCCGGAACAGTTTTCCAATAATGCAATTTCAAAGTTCACATGGCTTTTTAGCGTAGTGTATTTTTTTAACTCCAGCATATCAGATCGCACAGTAAACGACTGATCGGGAGGAAATGTAAAATTCTCATACAGATACTGCATGGCTTTTTGAAATTGTAGTTGAAAAAGGAGATACCAAATTAATTGAAAAATTTTGGATGACACCTGTTTCCGTTTCGGGGCATTCGCTTAGAGGGCAAATAACAAACTATCAACATAGCAAAATAACATTAGTAACAATCAAATTAGTGGTGGTTTAAAAATGTTTATTAAGTGAATTTTATCCGTGAAATACACTTTCAACGTGGACAGAAAGTATTAATTATTAATTCTAATTGCTTGTTTATGAGGAAAAAAACAAAATCACTTCGATGCCTTTTAGGCATTTTCTGCCTCCTCCTGGTTACACAGGTTTCGTTTGCGCAAAACGTGATCAAGGCTACAGGAAAAATTATTGATTCAAAAGACAATACGGTGTTGGGTGGCGCTACAGTTTTCCGTGTGGGAGGCAAGGAAAGCACCGTTGCTAACGACCAGGGACAATTTGAAATAACCGTACCCTCAGGAAGCACTTTGAAGATTACGGTAACCGGCTATGAACCTGTTACGATGAAAGCAGCGGCTAATATGAGCCTTTCAATGACCACGTTATCAACAACGCTTGAAGACGTGGTTGTTGTAGGATATGGTACACAGAAACGGACTAAAATGACTTCTGCTGTTTCATCAATTAATGCAAAGGACATAGAGCTTATTCCTACCTCCAATTTGTCAAATGTATTGGCTGGTCGGTTGTCCGGTACGTTTATCAGTTCACAAACAGGTACGCCTGGTGTTTCTTCCAATGTCAAGGTGCGTTCCCGTTCATCTTTTAGTGGTACATACGATCCGGTATTTGTAATTGACGGAGTGGTACGGGATAAAACCAGTTTTGATGCTTTAGATCCTAACGAGGTTGCTGATATTTCGATTTTAAAAGATGCGGCCTCAGCTGCTATTTATGGTTCCCGTTCCTCCAATGGAGTAGTTCTTGTAACTACAAAAATGGGGAAAAGCGGAAAATCTGTTATACAATATAACAGCACGTTTAATACACAAAGTACTGGTAAGCTGCCGGAATATATGCCCGTTAGAGATGGATTGTACCTGTCAAAAGCCGTTAATGGCGGCTTAAGCGATGAAGAAATTGATTGGGTAATGCAAAATAATCCCAATGGAGAAAACTATTATGATGCAGCGTATACAGATCCTACGAGCCAGCGCCATGCCTTAAGTGCATCCGGAGGCACTGATAAAATTAAAATGTATCTCGGTGGTTCGTACTTTAAAGAAAATGGTTTTTTACCCCAGGTCTGGTATAAAAAATACAACCTGCGGGCTAATGTTCAGGCCAACCTGGTGAAAAACCTCATGCTTGGTTTGAACTTAAGCAGTAGCTATGGTACACGCAACCGTTTCAATTTTACTTATGATTACGGTTCAATCGACATGAATAATCTTTGGGGTAAGTTATTATACTGGGATGTTTTTGCAAGCCCCTATATAAAGGGTAAGCCCAATAATCCCGGTTGGTTAGGTAATCCAGTGGAGATGATGAAAAATGGCGGTTATTGGCGTAACAACAATCAGCAGGTAGATGCTTTGTTGACAGCTGAGTATAAAATTCCTTTCGTGCAAGGATTGAGTGTAAAGGCAACGTATAGTAAAAATTTTGATAACAATTACATAAAGACCTTTGCAAAAAAACAGTTGCTTTATGATTTCAAGAAGACCGGGCCCAATAATTTAATATACACTGACGAGTTAATCGGTTCGGTGAAAAGCGGAGATCCGGGATCGGAATATTTGGGAAATGAATACAGAAAATGGAATGCCTATCAGTTTAATGGCCAGGTTAATTACGACCACACATTTGGAAAGCACACAATAGGCGCCCTGGCTGCTTACGAACAGTATGAGCAGGACTTTAATTTCTTTTCCATGTACCGGTATAATTTCCCATTATTTCCATCAGATCAGTTTTTTGCCGCCAGCGCCAATAATGCTGATTGGTCAACAAATGGAAATGAAAGCCAGGATGGACGGTTGTCGTATATCGGAAGAATCAATTATGATTATGATTCCAAATACCTTTTCTCAGCATCAGTGCGCAGGGATGGTTCTGTAAAATTTGCTCCAAACAAACGATGGGGATGGTTCCCTTCTGTTTCGGCAGGATGGGTGATTTCTAATGAAGATTTTTTCAAGGCATCCAAACTGGGTGGTTCAATTAATTTTCTGAAACTAAGGGCTTCCTATGCTACAACAGGTAATGATGCTATAGGTGGCTGGCAATGGCTCGAGCAATATAATATTCAAAACAGTACCTATTATCTAGGAAGTTCGGGTACTACAGCGCCACGTTTAGGTTATGGCGGTATCCCTAACAGTAATTTAACCTGGGAAAAATCGAACTCTGCAAATATTGGTATGGATGTAACTGCGTTGAAAAACTTCAGGTTCTCCGTTGATTATTGGAAACGTCATACCTATGATATATTAGGCGCCCGAATCCTCGCCATTCCTGCTGAGTTTGGCGGCTCCTTACCGGCTGAAAATTATGGAGAAGTTAATTCTCATGGTATTGAAATAGAGTTGGGTTATAATAATAGGGTTGGCAAAGATTTTAGCTATGAAGTAAAAGGAATATTTAGTTATGCCACCAATAAAGTCATTAAAAGGGACGTAGCTGCCAATACCCAGGATTATGCCAACCCTAACGGAAAAACTATGGCTTACGGCGTTGGGTACAAAGCATTGGGCATATTACGTACACAGGAAGATTTGAATAAGCTGCCAACTGGATTTACGATCAATGGTATTGCACCGGAACTGGGCGATATGTTATTGGAGGATGTCAGTGGCCCGGATAAGAAGCCCGATAATAAGGTAGACGGTTATGATCAAATTGTGCTTGGTAACTATTTTGGAGCCGAGAACGCACCGGTTTCTTACGGATTGAATATTTCATTATCGTATAAAGGATTTAGTTTAGAAACATTGCTTTCAGGCCTGGCCGGATTTAAAGTAAGTTACAACGACCCATGGGGAAGAAACTTTGGCGGTGGGGGTAAAGTACCAAAATATCACGCTGATTCATGGAGTACTGATAATCCCAACGGTTCTACACCCAAAATATATCCCTGGGGAAATCCACATTCATATGGTTATACATGGACATCCACATTTAATGTGTATAACGGAAGTCTCTTGCGGATGAAATATTTGAATTTGAATTATAAACTACCTGAATTAATAATAAGTAAGTTATCAATTAAAGACGCCAGGATTTTTGCGGCGGCAACGAATTTGTTCTATCGGTCGAAGTTTAAGTTTTATGATCCCGAGTTGTATCAATTTATGAGTTATCCAACCATGAAAACCTATACCATCGGGATTGATATAAGATTGTAACAAATAAGATGCAGTTTAAACTAAAAAGTAAGAAAATGAAATGAGCCATAAAAATTTTCGAGCAA
>CAMLEX010000306.1 GCA_946479055.1 uncultured Bacteroidota bacterium
TGATCCAAACCATTTAATCTACTCGTCAATATAAAAAAGCCCAAATTAAGAACCGGAAAGAATTCTTCCTCTCACAGGAATTACTCTTTCCGGTTTTTGTTTATTAAAGCAAACCCTGCTTTAAAAGGTATTCCGCTATTTGGACAGCATTGGTAGCTGCTCCTTTACGAAGATTATCGCTGACGATCCACATGTTGAGGGTATTCGGTTGTGTTTCATCTCTTCTTAACCTGCCCACAAATACTTCATCCTTTTCATGCGCATCCATCGGCATAGGATATTTGGCATTAACTGTGTCATCCACCACCACTACACCCGGTGCAGCTGATAAAAGTGATTTTATATCACTCAAATCAAAATCACTGGCAAACTCTACATTAGCACTTTCACTATGACCACCCATTACAGGAATACGCACTGTAGTTGCCGTAACACGGATATTGTCATCCCGCATTATTTTTTTAGTTTCCAATACCATTTTCATTTCTTCTTTGGTATAGCCATTATCCAAAAAAACATCTATTTGCGGAATAGCATTCATATCAATGGGATATTTATAGGCCATTTCGCCCTGCACCCCATTACGTTCATTCATTAATTGGGTTACAGCTTTTACTCCGGTACCTGTTACGCTTTGGTATGTACTTACTACAATTCTTTTAATACCGTATTTTTTATGTAATGGATTCAATGCAACTACCATTTGAATAGTAGAGCAATTAGGATTAGCAATGATCTTATCATCTTTGGTTAATGCGTCTGCATTTATTTCGGGTACCACTAATTTTTTTGTTGCGTCCATTCTCCAGGCTGAAGAATTGTCAATGACAGTAATACCGGCTTCAGCAAATTTCGGCGCCCATTCCAATGATGTGCCACCGCCTGCTGAAAACAAGGCAACTGCGGGTTTAGCGGCAATAGCATCTGACATACTTACTATCTTGTACTTTTTCCCTTTAAATTCGATTTCCTTGCCTACTGATCTTTCAGATGCCACCGGAACTAATTCAGTAACCGGAAAATTTCTTTCCGCCAATACCTGTAACATTTTGGTGCCTACTAATCCCGTGGCCCCTACTACTGCAACTTTCATAATTTGTTTCCCCCCTTCTCCAAAGGAGAAGATTTTTAAGTTATAAAATAGAATTACTAAAATTTCTGACAGTAACTAACATAAAAAAGCCTTCCATCCGGAAGGCCTGCTAAGTTTTTATATGGTTACATACATAACGCCGCAAACCTTCCATCAGGAATGTTTCTTAATGCGCTTTGTATGTTTCATTATTGTCATGCTGCGCAAAAATAGGTTACCGACTCATTCACTCCAAATAATCATTTGCTATTTTTTGGAAAAGGTTTTAGTAAATTAGAGAATATGAAACCTTTGCTACTGCTGTGGCTCTCCCTTTTACTTACAAATGTTCTGTTGGCTCAAAAACGCTATGATATAGTTATAGACGAGATCATGGTTGATCCTTCTCCCCAGGTTGGCTTGCCGGCTAATGAATGGATTGAACTGAAAAATATAAGTAGTGCACCCATTAATTTACAGGGTTGGAGATTAGCGGATGGCGGCGGACAAAGCGGCGCTATGCCCGGTTTTACTTTAGAGCCTGGCAGTTTTGTGATCATCTGCACAGGAAGTGCAGTAACGGCTATGTCGGCATTTGGTACTGTTATTCCCGTTACCAGTTTTCCTTCGCTGGATAATGATGGCGAACTTTTATTTTTAAAGTCACCCGATGGAACGATTATTCATGCTCTCAACTATTCATCATCCTGGTATCAAAATGAATTAAAGAAGGAAGGTGGCTGGACATTGGAGATGATTGATACACAAAATCCCTGCAGGGGCAATAACAACTGGAAAGCCAGTATCCATTCAACAGGCGGTACCCCCGGAGTAAAAAATTCTGTTGATGGATTGAATAATGATCAATCTGCGCCACAACTAAAAAATGCTTTTACAAAAGACAACTCAACTATTGTATTGGTATTTGATGAACCTGTTGACAGCTTAAGCGGAGCTACCATTTCTAATTATACAATGGACGGCGGGATATCTTTAAACAGTGCAGAAACAATATCGCCTTTATTTAACCAGGTGGAATTAAAAACAAATACTCCACTTTCAGAAGCAACAGTTTATACTGTTATTGTCAATAATGTTACAGATTGCAAAGGCAATGAGATCGGATCAGCAAACAAAGCAAGAATTGGGTTGGCAGTTGATGCTACAGCCGGGGACTGTATTATTAATGAAATTTTATTTAATCCCCGATCGAACGCTAATGACTATGTGGAATTTTACAACAAAGGCAATAAGGTCATTGATGCCGCTGAATTATACATAGCTAACCGCGGTAATAATGGTGCTGTAAGTTCTATTAAGCAATTAAGTACAAACTCTCTTTATATTTTCCCCGGTGATTACATTGTTGTAACAGAAGATGCGGAAAATCTTGCTTTGAATTACCTGGTTAAAAATGCTGATGCAGTTCTCACTCTTTTATCGCTGCCATCTTTTCCTGACGATAAAGGAACTGTTATTTTATTGAATCAACAAGGGATAATAGTGGATGAAATTTCTTATTTGGATGATTGGCATTTTAAATTGATCGACAATGCTGAAGCTGTTTCATTGGAAAGAATTGATCCGGGCGGATCTTCGCAAACTTCGGATAACTGGCATTCGGCCGCTTCCACTGCAGGATATGGAACACCTGGTTATAAAAATTCACAATTTAAAAATCAGCAAAGCATCGCCGCCACAATAGAAGTGACACCGAAAGTTTTTTCCCCGGACAATGATGGCTTTGATGATATAGCCACTATTCAATATAAAATAAGCGAGCCGGGTTATGTTGCTAATATTACCATCTTTGATGCGGCAGGGAGACCGGTAAGAAACCTTGTCCGCAATGGCACATTAAGCACAAACGGATATTGGAACTGGGATGGGTTGGATGATAAAGGATTAAAATTACCTGTTGGAACTTATATTCTGTTTACGGAAATATTTAATCTCCAGGGAAGGAAGAACAAGTTTAAAAATACAGTAGTGCTGGCGCGAATATTACAATAATATGGATACTAAAATTTATTCCGTACTATTCTTTTTCCTGATAAACTTTTTCTGCTTGTAATCAGCATAAGCCAACCCTATTTCTCGAAATCTTGTTTTTTCAATCCACTTTGCCTGATAGTAGAATTGAATGTACCCATGGGAATTTCTTTACGGCCTGCCGGCACAATTACCGTTAATGTGGGGTTGCCAATCTTTCTATATTTTACATGACTGCCTTTTTGCGAAATGAATACAAACCCATGAAGAAGAAGCATTTTTATAATATGATCAGAGGAGTAAAGTTTAGGCATGGTCGAAAGATGTAGCAACTATCTCCGGGTTTTCAACCTGCTGAATCTGATTGGGTGATATATCTTCAAAATATAGCTCCAATGCTTCTGTCAGGTTGGCTAAAGCTTCCTCTTTTGATTCACCAAAACTGGAAACTTCAACATTCAGGCACTGGGCCACAAAATGCCTCCCCTCCTGCCAAACTATATTTTGCAATGATACCTGCATGCTTATCGTTTTCTCAAATTTAATAAAAAAGCCCGGTTAGTACCAGGCTTTAAACTATTTTATCAAATTGCTTTGTTATACAAGCTCTATCTCAAAATTCACCAACTCTTTAAACTGCTGCAGTCTTCTATCAATATCTTCTTTAGTTATTTCTTTCAATCGGGTAGGGCCAAACTTTTCAACACAAAAACTTGCCATAGCTGATCCAACGATTATTGCTCTTTTCATATTTTCAAATGAAATATCTCCGCTTTTTGCAAGGTGGCCCATAAAACCACCAGCAAACGTATCTCCGGCACCAGTTGGATCAAATACATCTTCTAATGGCAATGCCGGAGCAAAAAATACATTATCGCCATGAAAAAGCAGGGCACCGTGTTCACCTTTTTTTATAACAAGGTATTTAGGTCCCATCGTTAAAATTTCTTTCGCGGCTTTGACAAGCGAATATTGCGCCGTCAGTTGGCGGGCTTCAGCATCATTTATCAGCAGTACATCTACCATAGTAAGTAGTTGTTGCAGATCAGGCAAAGCCACTTCCATCCAGAAATTCATAGTATCCATTGCAATAAGCTTCGGCCTTTTTTTCATTTGATTAATTACGCTGATCTGCACTGCTGGTGACAGATTGCCGAGCATGAGAAATTCACTTCCCTGGTAACTATCGGGTACTTTGGGGTTGAAGTCGCCCAATACATTCAGGTCTGTAACAAGCGTATCCCTGCTGTTCATGTCCTCATGATAACGGCCGCTCCAGAAAAAAGACTTTTTATCATTTACCACCTCAACACCATCCAACTCTACGCCGCGGCTTTTGAGTTCTTCCATTTCTTCTTTTGGAAAATCATAACCGATAATGGATATCTGCTGCACTGGTTTTATAAAATTGGCAGCGGCATAGGCTACATAAGTAGCAGCACCACCCACAATCCTATCAATTTTTCCAAAGGGAGTTTCAATAGCATCAAAGGCCATCGAACCAACTGAGATCAGGGACATTTAAAGACATTTTAGGTTTAAAATTTGAAATTCGGAGAGTCCGTTACTGTTAAAAGTCAAAAATTCGGACGGGTCAAAAAGATCTGTCCTCAAAGACTCCCTGACTAATTAACTTTCTAACGGCCGCAAACCTACAGGATTTTTTGACACTAAATGCGCCGGTGAAGAATGAATTAAATCAAATACAGCCTTATCTTTGGGTATGGCTAAAGTACAGCGTCGCAAAGCATCTAAAAAAGAATTGATCCTTGAGAAGGCGGCTACCATGTTTCGTCAAAAAGGGTTCGCTGCTACTTCTATGCGTGACCTTGCTGAAACAGTCGGTATAGAAGCTGCAAGTTTATATAATCATATCAAGTCAAAAAACGAGATCCTCGAAGCTATCTGTTTTGATGTTGCCAATCGGTTTAACACCAATATGAGCGGCATTGAAACAGGTCAGCAAAATTCTATCTGGAAAATCGAAACATTGCTTCGTTTTCATATCCGCCAGATGATCGAAAAATATGAAGAAGTATATGTAAGCGACAGGGAATGGAAACATCTCGAAGAGCCCTATCTTTCGAATTTCCAAAACCAGCGACGCAGCTACCGGAAAAAATTTGCTTCTATTATTGAAGAAGGTATTCAAAAAAACGAAATAAAGAATATCGATGCCGCAACTGCCGTTCTTATCATGCTACATGCCGTCAGCGGTATTGAATCCTGGCATCGCTCAACAGCAAAGATCAACGCAAATGAACTGGAAGATAATATGGTAATGATCATGATTGATGGTTTAAGAAAACAAGGTTGATAAATGTCCATTCATTTTCACCGGCTCCGCATAAAAGAAATCAGGAAAGAAACCCCCGAATGTGTATCAGTACTTTTTGAAATCCCTGAAGAATTAAAAAATAGTTTTCAATTCAAACAGGGCCAAAGTCTGACCATGCGGACAACTATCCGCAATGAAGAAGTACGCAGAACTTATTCTATCTGCAGCAGCCCCCTTGATAGTGAAGTAAGAGTAGCCATTAAAAAAGTTGATAACGGTCTTTTTTCTACGTTTGCCAATGAAGGTTTAAAACGGGGTGATACGCTTGAGGTAATGGAACCTGTTGGAAAGTTTTATACTGATCTTGATCCGGCGCAGAAAAAAAATTATTTGGCTTTTGCTGCCGGCAGCGGCATCACACCTGTTCTTTCTCTTATCAAAACAACCTTAGCTACTGAAGAGTCCAGCACCTTCACATTAGTATACGGCAACAGAAGCAGAAGCTCTATTATTTTTTTTGAGGAACTGGAAGGCTTAAAAAATAAATACCTGCAACGGTTTAATTTCATCAACATATTGAGCAGGGAAAAGACCGATGCTCCTATCAATTCTGGTAGAATAAATATGGATAAGCTGATGGAGCTGTCAAAGCTGATCGATTATGAAAAAATGGATGAAACTTTTATTTGTGGTCCGGAAGAAATGATCTTTGGCATAAAAGCTTTTTTAGAACAGAAGGGAGTTGATAAAAAGAAGATTCATTTTGAATTGTTCACTACGCCAGGAAGTCAAGCGTCAATAGTCAAAAGTCAAAAGCTGGAAGATTCTGCAACACCAAAAAATAAAATTACAGTAAAGCTGGATGGACGGTCATTTGATTTCGATCTTGGTTTTGATGACGAGCCGATATTAGATGCCGCTCTTAAACAAGGTGTTGATCTGCCTTATGCGTGCAAAGGAGGTGTGTGCTGTACCTGCAAAGCACGGCTGATAGAAGGCGAAGTA
>CAMLEX010000307.1 GCA_946479055.1 uncultured Bacteroidota bacterium
ATCCCGTAGAATTGTCGGGAGGAACATCTGCAATAAAACTGTATGAGCATGTTTGATTCAAATGAACATCCACATAGAAGACTCAACCTTTTAACAGGTGAATGGATTCTTGTTTCACCGCATAGAAATAAAAGACCCTGGCAGGGAAAAGTGGAGGCAGATTATGAAGATAAAAGGCCTTCTCATGATCCTGCTTGTTATTTATGTCCCGGTAACAAGCGGGCTAACGGAGGAAATAATCCAAAGTATGAACAGGTATTTGTATTTAAAAACGACTATGCGGCTTTGCTGGAGGACACACCAGCAGGGCAGGTCAACATTGAAAATTTGTTGGTGTCCGAAAGCCAGAGTGGTATTTGCAGGGTTATTTGTTTTTCACCAAGACACGATGTTACACTTGCGCAAATGGAAATAAATGAAATATACGAGGTGGTAAATATTTGGCAAAGTGAGTTCAGGGAGCTGTCGCAAATTAATAATGTTAAATACATACAGATTTTTGAGAATAAGGGAGAGATAATGGGATGCAGCAATCCTCATCCGCATGGCCAGATTTGGGCCAGCAGTGAAGTGCCGAATGAAATCAGCAAAGAAACTATTCAGCAGGAAAAATATTATTTAAAAAACGGGCGAAGCCTCTTGTCAGATTATCTGTCGGTTGAATTGAAACAAGGCGATCGAATAATTTATCAAAATGAGTTCTTTGTAGTTCTTGTTCCCTATTGGGCTGTATGGCCGTATGAAACCATGATCATAAGTCGCAGGCATGTACAGGACATTTCGGATTTTGAAGAGAAAGAAAAAATGGCGTTGGCGGATGCATTAAAACAATTATTAGTCCGGTATGATAATTTATTCCAGGTTTCTTTTCCTTATTCAGGCGGTATGCACCAACGCCCATTAAACAATGGGAAACAGGAAGCATGGCACTGGCACATGCATTTTTATCCGCCTCTTCTTCGTTCAGCAACTGTAAAAAAATTTATGGTAGGTTATGAAATGCTGGCTAATCCGCAACGTGATATTACACCAGAACAGGCTGTGGAAAAGCTTCGCTCGGTTGCGGGTATTCATTATAAATCACTTGAAATAAAAAGTATAAATGAGGGATAAAAAGATTTTAGTGACGGGTGGTTTGGGTTTTATTGGCTCACATACAGTTGTTGAGTTGATAGAAACGGGCTATGAGGTAGTGGTTGCAGATGATTTAAGCAATTCCCAATTATTTGTACTTGATAATATTAAAAAAATAACAGGAACAAAGCCTGCTTTTTACAGAGCAGATGTGTGTAATAAGGAGGCTGTACTTAAAATTTTTACTACTGAGAAAAACATAGATGCCGTTATTCATTTTGCGGCATTTAAAGCAGTAGGCGAATCTGTACAGGTCCCTTTGAAATATTTTAAAAATAACCTGTACTCGCTTGTAAACTTACTGGAATGTATGACAGAGCAGCAGGTTAAAAATATTGTTTTTTCTTCCTCGGCAACTGTGTATGGAGAGCCGGATGTATTGCCTGTTTCAGAATCCACTCCTTTTAAAAGAGCACTTTCAGCTTATGGAAGTACAAAACAAATGAGTGAGGAAATATTGGAGAAGGTAGCCGCCACCGGCCATATTAATGCAATTGCATTAAGGTATTTCAATCCTGTGGGAGCCCATGTCTCCGCGTTATTGGGTGAATTGCCTATTGGCATTCCTAACAATCTAATGCCATTCGTGGCACAAACGGCTGCGGGCATACGGGAGCAGCTGGTGGTATTTGGGAATGACTATCCAACTTCGGATGGTACCTGTATAAGAGATTATATACATGTCGTTGACTTAGCGCAAGCGCATGTAAAAAGTTGCGACCGTCTTTTACAAAAAAAGCAAAAAAGCAATTATGAAATTTTTAATGTAGGAACCGGGAGGGGTGCTTCAGTATTGGAAATAATAAAGGCATTTGAAAAGTGTAATGAGTTGAAAATAAACTACCTGTTCGGGGAGAGAAGAGCGGGAGATGCGGCAAGTATATATGCTGAAGCTTCATTGGCGGAAAAGGAACTGGAATGGAAAGCAAAACTAGGATTGGAGGAAATGGTTACCAGCGCCTGGCAATGGCAGAAAAAAGTGGGTGAAGCTGGTTAGAAGACTTATTTCGTATCCGCTGGTATTACAGGTATGAAACAACAAACATAAATTGGCTAGACATGAACAGGAATACGATTTATTATAATAATATATGCTAAAGAGGTCTTCTTATCAGTAAGTTGATTACGTTTAAAAAGTTTTTATCGATTGAAGCAACAATTCAGAAACCGCTGACGTTTTCCTCACCGGCATTAATTTTAATAAGCGGCTGTAGTTTTAGAGAAGTTATATGAATGAAAGGCGAATATTTCTGACAATTTCAGCATTGAAATTTCCAAGTACCCTAAGACAACATGCTATGACTAAAACCAAGATGCATAGAGCATCTTTACTATTTGCCGGCTTGCTGTATTCACGCAGAGGCTTTCATCTTTTGCTTTACATTGCGGTGTTTATGTCTTTGAGTGCCGGTGCCAACAACTATGTGGTTTCC
Source organism: uncultured Bacteroidota bacterium (assembly GCA_946479055.1). The sequence continues at coordinate 2,568 of CAMLEX010000307.1, forward strand.
AGTACCAATAATACCGGTGGAGGCACTTTACGGCAGGCGATTACCAACGCCAATGGGCTTGCCGGTCCGCATACCATTACATTTAGCGTGTCGGGCACTATCAACCTGAGCACCGATTTGCCTGCAATTGTTCAAAATATCACTATTGACGGAACAGGGCAATCGGTAACCATCAGCCGTAATGCTGGTGGCGGTGATCAGCTAAATTATATTTTTATTGTTGGAACAGGCGCCAGCGGTTCAGCCATAAAAAACCTTACTTTAAAAAATACCGGTTATGAAGTTCTGCATGTAAATGGTTCATCGCTAAGTAATCTTACATTTCAAAATATCGTATGTAGTAATGATGGCGGGGATTACTTCAATCATGCCATATACATTACACAAAATATCAGCAATGTAACCATAAGGAACTTTATTGCCAATAATCTTCAGAACGGTTTTGCCGGTATGCATTTCTCGGGCACCGCTTCTAATATCACCATTGACAGCTTTGTGACGGTTAACGGCCCGGGTTCCACTGGTTGGGGTTTTTATTTTACAGGAGCCGTCACCGGTATTAATATTACCCGCTGCGTCATTAATATGGATGATGAGTCCACTACAGATGACGGGGATTATGGAATTTATTTCAACAGTACGGTAACCGGCTTGTCCATTGACAATCTTACCATGCATGATGCAGAAGTCCGGGGAATACAGATAAATGGAGCCGCTTCTAATGTAACCATCAGTAACTCCACTTTTGATAATCTTGATGGAGGGGGTGGTAATGAGATGATCCGTTTTGAAAGCAGCGTGAATCAGTTTACCATGACAAATGTGACGATTGATGAAGACCAAAGCGGCACTGCCGATGATGGCGATTACGGTATAGTCTTTACAGGGGCCGTTACTGATGCGACACTATCCAACGTTTCGGTAAATGAAGCAGATGCTGATGGAGTCGCTACAAGCAATAACGTTACAAATTTTACTTATACCGGTGGCCGGTTAACCCGGAATTACGACGGTATCGAATTTTATAGTTGTTATAACCGCAGAAATGTAGTGTTGCAAAATCTGCGCATTGATAGCTCTGCCCGTTTTGGGATTGTGCATCCCAACTGTTCCGGGGGAGTCAACGACAGCCTTGCTATTTACCGTGATACCTTAATTGGAAATGGATACGGGGCCATTTATATATACAGTGTAAATACCGCTACCCTCATTACGATCAAAGAATGTGTAATTTCCGGCAATGGTTATACTCCTGCTACAGGTAATGGTATTGATGTCACTGCCGGAGAAAATGTAGTGATATCGCAAAACAGTATATACGACAATGCTGCTTATGGCATCGATCTTTCAGCCAGTGGAAACTGTCTTCTTGAAGCATCTAAAGCGCCGGTTATTAATGCTGTAACGCCGCTTGGGTCAGACCAGTATCAGATTCAGTTTACCCTGCCCGTGGGTGAATGTTCCGGAAACTGCAAAGTGGAGTTTTTTACCAATTCGACATTGTCTGGTGCAGAAGCTCAGTATTATATCAGCAGTGTCAGCGGGCTGAGTAGTGGCACACAAACGGCAACTATAACCGTACCGGCGGGGCCTTTTAGCGCCATTGGTAATAGTTTAACCTGTACCTATACCCGCAGCGGAGCAGCCTGCAACGGAACCTCTGAAATTAGCGATGCCACACTGCTTAATTCTACTGTTCTGCCATTAAAGTTGCTGGAATTTTCGGCTCAGTGGCAGAATGATGATAACGTTTTAACAACATGGAAAACTGACCTGGAAGAAAAGATGTCAAGGTTTGAAATTGAGCGCAGTGTTAGCGGATCTTCCTGGGTAACGATTGGTTCTGTTAATACAGCAAATACTATAGGCATCCATAATTATACGTTTACTGATAATGCTCCGGTGAGAGGAGTTTCTTATTACAGACTTAAAATGGTTGAACTTTCAGGAGCATTTACCTATTCTGCCATAAGTACTGTAAATAATAAGGCAAGAGTCGGCACTTATTCAGTATTTCCTAACCCCGCAAGTGAGGTTGCTACTGTAAAATGGAATAATGAACAGTTACAACCCATCTCTATCAGCATTTTTACCATAAGCGGCAGGCAAGTAAATGCATCTTATAAAATGGAAAGGACACGGGCAGTTGTTGAACTAAGTGGGTTAACCAAAGGAGTATACATTTTGAAATTGCATAATAAAGAGGGGAGCAGTTATCAAAAGTTGATGAAGCAGTAAGTAATGATTTTATAGAGATTATTTTCATGTGATGGACCTGACTATGGCTAATGCAAAAAGATACTGGCATTGGTATTTCCGTTCTGGGAAGGATACCGCTTTTGAAAAATATAACGACGATAGGCTGAGCTATTAAGTTGGTGCAAGAAGGCCCGGCGATGCAGCATGTATATATACCGAAGTTTCGTTTAGCTGAAAAAGTAATGTGCGCTGGAAGGCCGAGAGACTTGAGCGAAATGGTTACTTCAGTATGGAATTGGCAACAACAATTATAAATGAAAGTGGAATTGATTATTTATCGGCTCATATTTTCTGCATCTTGTAACGATAAGCAGTGTGCTCAATAAGAAAATTAGGATGGGTTTAATTTTCTTATTGAGTACCCGAAACATCTTTAAGGACAAATCTGATTAAAGAACTTTTTTTGCTCTCAACTTTTCTCTTTCGACCTTGTAGTCATGGGGTGAAATACCCATGAGTTTAGAAAACATCCTTGAAAAATAATACGGGTCATCAATACCCAATTCAGTGGCAATTTCCTTAATACGAAGATCAGTGAATTGAAGATATTGGCAGGCTTTCTGAATTTTAAGGTGATTGAAATACTCGATAGGAGCAAAACCTGCTTTTTTCCTGAATATGGCAGAGTAATGAGAGGCGGAAAGATTTACTGCCCTGGCAAGATCTTCCAGTGTCAGTAATGTATTCAGATGCTTTTGCATGAAATCAATAGAAAGATCTACCTGGTCAATCGTTTTCTTTTTATCGGGGTAATTGAATTTTTCATCAAAAATGAACGAGGTCAGGTAGTGCAGAAAAGACATGTTGACGTAATATAAATTGTCTATACTATATCCTCTTTCCAGGTTTAAATAAATTTCATTAAACAGCTTTGTTCTTGTTTCATTATAATGAATTTGTCCTTTATAGTTTTTTACCTGGCTGATCATCAGTTCCACAATATGCTTTGCCAGGTGGCCCTTGAAATGCACCCAATAAATAGTCCATGGATCGTTTTCATCAGCGGCATAGCTGTGTTCTTTTTCAGCAGGGATCACTATAAAATTTCCGGGATTGATGGTCTGCCTCGATTTACCTGTTTCAACCCATCCTTTTCCTTCAATACAATAAATGATAATGTGCTGATCGATACCGTGTAAACGTTCCCGGTAATGAAACTTTGCTTTTGGATAATAGCCAAGGTCGGTAATATGAATACCAGACAAAATTGAATCATTGCTACAAACCTGGGAAATAATCTTCCGTGGTAGTATAATAGCCCTTTGCCCTTCAAAACCCTCTTTCTTCTTTATGCCGGTTATTTTTCTTTTCATTTATTTCAAGTTGACAAGCAAAAATAAAGGTAGATAAATCTTGCAATAATAATGTCCATCATTTTCATAACAAAAGCCATTCTTATCAGGAATATTAAATGCAACTTCACAGGTACATTAGAGGAAATCGAAGTGCCAGTGTTTTCAAAATGGGTTTAAACCTCTACGCTGGGGACAGGTGGGCAACAGCTCCCTGAATGATCCCGG
>CAMLEX010000308.1 GCA_946479055.1 uncultured Bacteroidota bacterium
GGAGCCAAACAATTTTCAGATTTTCTTGCCCGCATTAATATCCCCACCAAAGTAGATGCTTTTCCATCTATCGCATTAGGAGCATGCGACCTTTCATTGTTTGAAATGCTTTGGGGCTATTCCATTTTTGCAGGCCGTGGTTTTTCAACCAAACCATATTTCATCAGCCGTATTGAAGACAGGAATGGTAATGTGATCAAACGGTTTGATTATAGTGTAAACCGTAAAGAAGCGATCAGCGAAATAACCGCCTACAGAATGGCCCGCATGATGCAGGGAACAGTGGATGTAGGGACCGCGAGCGGATTGCGAGCAAGATTAGGCGCAACGGAAATGGCTGGCAAAACCGGAACGACCAATGACAATGCTGATGCCTGGTATATGGGTTATACTCCCCAGCTATTGGGTGGTGTTTGGATAGGTTGTGACGATCGATTTATCCGCAATGAAAGTAGTGGCGGTTACGGTGGTGCAGCCGCACGGCCTATCTGGGAAGCATTCTTTAAAAAAGTATACGCTGATAAAACATTAGGCATTGAAAGGAGCGCCAAATTTGTTCAGCCCGCCGATTATGATAACCAGATCAACAGTGCTGATTTTATACCCACTGAAACAGATCCGAATCCCGAAGCGGAAGGTGAAAACCAGGGAGTGGGAACAGCAGATGATTATAATTATATAGGCCCTGAATCAAAACCTGTAGTAGAAGATGATGCAAAGCCATCCAAAAAAGATTCTTTGGACAATCGATCATCTGACAAAAAAAAAGTAGATAATAGTAAGCCGATAGGCGCCCCGACAGAAGAGCCAAAAAAGAAAAAAGGATTTTTGAAAAAGATATTTGGAAAGAAGGAAGAATGATCCTTTGTAAAAAACGGCTCCTTTCAAAGGGGCCATTTTTTTTATCATTTATAAGGCACAAACTTTTGGACAAAAATAACCGCCCCGCTGTTACCTGAGGGAGATGAAGCAAAAATTTATTTTATCTTCATAGTAGCCTAAATTTGATTACCATGAACACTCTGCAATATATCACCAATAAAAAAGGAAAAAAGCTTTCTGTTGTACTGTCCATGAAGGATTATAAAAAAATCATGGAAGACCTTGAAGAACTGGAAGATATCCGCCTCTATGATGAAGCTATGGCAAGCAAAGAACTATCCCTGCCAGTTGACAAAGCTTTTAAACTGATTGAAGCTAAACGAAAAAAAAGTAAATGGCTTACCAGCTCACCATTAGGCCAAAAGCCGTTAAAGCACTGGAAAAAATTAATGACCCCGATTACTCCGCTATTAAAGCCGCCATTTATAATTTAGCCAATAACCCCAGGCCTCGTTGTGGGGCTTATTTTTACAGCCTTATTGAGGCTGCTGGTGAGATGCAATCTCAGCACAACCAATCAACTTTTTTTTATTTTTTCCACTACTCGATGCAATACAAACAAATGACAACGGAGAGGTCAACCGGCCTCCTTTTCTATATCAACTGAATACTTTTACCGGACAGTAATAGTTGTAAACTAAGCATAGCATCCTATAATTTTATTATTCTTTACAGTTTGGAAGAACAAGACTACGGACAACTGTGTTCATTTGCCTATTTGATACCCAATAATAGACTGAACATTCAACCATTTTGATCTTATAACAAAAACAATTCTTCCATTAATACTGATTGAGACTTTTTTATAATCTCCTACTAAATCTATTTCTAATTTACCCGATAAATTGCTCCCACCTAATTCAAAAAAAAGAATTTCTGAGTTAACTAAAATTAACTCGATCTGAACGGCGTTTACGTTTCTTTCAATCCACTTCTCAGGTTGTATTTTAGGTAATTCCCAAATATCAAATTTCAAATAACACTGAATATCCTCGCCATTAACAATTTTTAATTCTTGCAAATAAACATTTTGCAATGGTGGAATTTCATCTCTATATATTGCTCGTACTATTTCTGGATTTTCCGTAAAAGAAGGCCACATGTAATTTTTATTATTTAAATGAATAATGTTTTTTGTGCCTGGAACTGTTCCTGTTCGTGTATTTTCTGGGGGTCGAACCATTCAAGTGTTTGCCTGGATTATGTTTTACGCCGCTGTTGGTGTTGTGCATGGCTTTGTGCGTTAGCCTCACCAACGGCCGAATTTAGTTCATTCCTGTAATGAGAAAATAACAAAAGGTTCTTTTTTAATTGCCATTTGTTTATTGTCAGTTGCACTCCTACTCCTTCATCCAATATTTTAAAAGATCATCAACATCGCTGCCTCCTTCCAGGTAACCCGGGGGAAGTATATTATCCATGCCATGAAAAATGGCGACTCTTGTTCCGGAAGGTTTTTTCTCTAGTTGCCTGTACAAATAACGATTGTATTGATTGTATAATTCTACTGAATAAGCTACACGATCATCTATCTTTTCAGTATGAGCAAGATTTTCATAGAACGAATTGTAGAAATAAAAATGATTGTACTGTTTAAAATCCACCTGGGTAATATTTCCATGCATAAAAGAAACATTCGTTAACCCTGTTGTCTTTTTTGCGGATTCTGCATATTCTACAAGATCTTTCCGCTGTTCAATACCAAAAAAAGCTACCTGCGGTTTATAATAAGCAGCGGCCAGGCAAAACTTCCCGATACCGCTGCCGATATCCAGTATTCTTGCACCGTTTTCTACAGCAAGGAAATTAGCGGCTTTTTGAGCGACAATTAACGGCGTCCAATGATTTCTTGCCATTGAATGAAAAGAAGCAGGATATAAAAGATGAAACTGGCTTTCGGAACTAAACCATTTGTCAATATCCCGTGAGGAGGAACTATCTGCAGATTTCGTGGAATTCATATTGCAAAAATATCCACTAATTTCTAATCTTCTCTGCTGGTCTCAACAAGGCCCTGGTGATTAGGTAAGTAAATTTTTCATTTTTATATTCTTTGTTTACTTTCAGTTAGTTTTTCTTTCAAAAATCAAACCTAACATGAGAGACATTATAATTCCTGTAGATTTCTCAGAGACTTCTTTAAATGCCGCCCGTTATGCTGCAGCTATGCTGAGTGGCAAACCGAATACCCGCGTTATTCTATACACTATGTTCAAAGCTGAAGAAGAAGCAGCAACATCCGAACAGTATCTTCAAAGCCTAAAAGCTGAACTGGAACAAAAAGGGGTTTCAACAATTGAAACTGTAAAAGAACTGGGCAGCGACCTGATTGATAACCTGGCCAGGTTGGCCCATCAGAAAACGGCCGAACTGATCATCATGGGGATAACCGAAAAAGAAGAATGGCGGCAGCTTTTTTTCAGCAGCAATACGGTAAAAATGGCTGAACAAAATGTTTGCCCTGTTATGATCATTCCACAGCATGCAAAATATAGTGGCATTACCAATGTAAGCCTGGCATCCGATTTTAAAGAAGTAGATGCAGGCACTCCTGTGCTGGCTATAAAAACAGTATTGGAAATTTTCAACGCCAATCTGCATATTGTCAATATAGATAACGAACATTATGTATCACTGACAGACGAATATCTTGTTGAAAGAGCTAAAATGCAGAAAATGTTCGCCGAATTCAATCCGGAATTTTATTTTATCGGCATCAATGATTTTTATGAGGGTATTGAGCAATTTTCCAAAGATAAAAGTATTGACCTGCTCATTATCATCCCCAAAAATCATACGTTTATGAATAGCCTTTTCACCAGCAGCCATACAAAAAAATTAGCATTCAATACGTCTGTTCCTTTACTGGCGGTACATCAGTAGCGCTGATAGATAAGAGATGACAGTTGACAGAATACAAGAGTTGCTGATTATTTCCTGTCAACAGTCCTCTGTAAGCTATCAACTACACTCTTGCTCTAGTCTCCTTATTGCCCTAACTTTGTTTTACGATTGCAGGTTTTATGCGTTCTATTATTTCTCCGCATAAAAAAATTTGCCGGTTTACTCCAGCTTATTTTTATATCCCTTACTGATATATCTGCCCGTACAATCTTTTCAGAAGCATCGTAATACTTTTGATCCTATTTATAAATTATAATTTCGACATGGCTAAGACAAGCAATAAAATATCGGTCACTTCAGAAGTAGGCACTCTCCGAAGATTATTGGTCCATAGTCCCGACAGTGGATTAGGAAAAGTTGTTCCCTCTAAAGCCCAGGATTGGCTGTTTGAAGATATTGTACACCTGGAAACAATCCGCCGGAAAGAATATGATTATTACACCAAACTCCTACTCTATTTCCTTGACCCTGAAAAAATAAAGGGCAGGCTTGCGGAATTAGATGATAGTAAAAATAAATTCAATTTTTACAAACCCGATCATGAAGAATTTTTCAAATCAGACAAGGTAGTGGAGTTGCAATGGCTGCTGGGGCAAATACTGGAAGACCGGGAGATAAAATTAAAACTGGTAGCTTCCGTCTGTGCTATAGAAAACTGTTCGTACGAATTGCAGGATGAACTGGCTGCTTTGGATGGGAAAGAACTTGCCAAGGTTTTTATCAGTGGTACTAAAAATGATAAAGAAATGCTTTTCCCACCCATACCGAATTTTATTTTTACCCGTGATATTGGCATTGTCATCAATGATCATATACTGCTTAACAAACCTGCAAAAAAAGCGAGAACAAGAGAAGCCTTACTGGTAAAATATATATTCTATTGTCATCCTCTTTTCGCGGATTATAGAAAAAATATTATTGAGTTACCTGACACATCGCACCATTTTCTTTTGCCCCGTGATGGCGATGATAAAAAAGTGACATTGGAAGGCGGTGATATAATGGTTGTCACCAAAGATCATTTATTGGTTGGCATAAGTGAGCGAACAACAATGGAAGCCGCTTATCAATGCATCAATATTTTATTTGAAAAAAATATTGTTAAGAAGATCACTATTATCAAGATTCCAAAAAAAAGAGATTACATGCACATTGATACGGTTTTTACCCAAATCAAAAGAAATGTATGGGTATTACTGGGCGCCTTTTCCAAAAAAGCAATAAAAATGGAAGACGCTGATCCCATACAACGTGTGCTGGAAGGATCTAAAAAAGAAGATAAGATAAAGATCATACAGTTCAGAAAAAAAGATCCGTCGCAACCTGAATATTTTGACAACCTGGAAGAACTTTTGTTTGATATAAGTAAGAATGATTTGAAATGCGAGGATAAAGTAAAGTTTATCTATTCGGGCAATAATGAATTTCCTTATGACAGTCGTGAACAATGGACCGACTCCTGCAACCTGCTGGCGTTGAAAGAAGGCGTAGTATTAGGCTACGACAGAAATGACAAAACATTAGAAGCTTTCAAAAATGCAGGTTTTACTATCGTTCATGCGCATGAACTGGTGCAACAACTTGAAAAAGACGAAATAAAAATCAAGGATATTGAAGATACATTGATCACTATGCCGTCAGCAGAGCTATCACGGGCCAGAGGTGGATTTCATTGTATGAGCATGCCACTGTTGAGAGATGAGATCTGAGAGAGAAGAAGTTGGAGGTCGGAAGTCGGAGGTCCGAAAGAAATCTTTCTATTTCCAGACTTACCCCTGACTCCGGACTTTCTGACTTTCCGTCCCGAACCTCTTATTTCTAATTTCATATTCATAAGTGATGCAAACAACTTCACATTTATTAATGATACAGCCGGTGAATTTTGGCTATAACGCTGAAACTGCCGTGAACAATGCTTTCCAGGTTCAAAGCTCAGAGACCAATGTTCAACAAAATGCATTAAAAGAGTTTAATGATTTTGTAACCGTTCTGCAAAATAATGGTGTAGATGTTACTGTTGTCCGGGACACGGCTTTGCCATATACCCCTGATTCTATTTTTCCGAATAACTGGGTATCCTTTCATCAGGATGGCACATTACTTCTGTATCCCATGTATGCTGTAAACAGGAGATCGGAAAGAAAAGAACATGTGCTGGAAAAAATTATGGAGAAATTTTCGGTTGTAAAAAAAATTGACCTGAGTAATTATGAAGCCCGGAATATTTTCCTGGAAGGAACCGGGAGCATGGTATTGGACAGGGATAACCGGATCGCCTATGCCTGTCTTTCTCCAAGAACCGATGAAACAGTATTGGCTGATTTTTGCCGGCAGATGAAATATAAGCCGGTCGTATTTGATGCAACAGATGGCAATGGCCAGGCTATTTATCATACAAATGTTTTAATGTGTGTGGCAGACAAGTACGTGGTGATCTGCCTTGAAAGCATTGCTGATCTTGAGCAGCGGCAATTTGTTTCGGAAACAATAATTAAAAGCGGTAAAAAGATCATCGCCATAACACTGCACCAGATGAATCATTTTGT
>CAMLEX010000309.1 GCA_946479055.1 uncultured Bacteroidota bacterium
GTTGGTACTGGTTCCGCTACACCTTATTACCAGGATATAAATTTAAAATTGAATATCCCTACCAAGAAAGCAGGCGTTTTCAGCTTATTTGGTCTGGGCGGAGAAAGCCATATCAAGTTTGACGCTATTGACGAGGATAATTTATACTCTACCAATGACGGCAGCCTGCGTGAAAGAAATTTTCGTTCATGGACAGGAGTCGCCGGGCTTTCACATACTTATTTTTTTAATCCTACCACTTCAGGAAGAGCCATACTGGCTATTTCAGGTTTTGATTCAAAGTACCGCGAAGATTTTTTTGACAGCCCCAAACCTGATAAGACCGCCTTTTATAAAAAGAACACACAGGTAAAATATTCCGCCGGTTATACTTTTAATAAAAAGTTTAATTCCAAAAATCAACTAACTGCAGGCGTAGTGGCTGATCTCAATAAATTAAAACTGCGAAATGATTATATACCCGATGGCGATTCAGTGCTCATCACTTTTTTCGACACAAAAAAGGATGCTGTATTACTGAAAGGCTTTGTCAATTTTGCACACCGCTTTTCTGATAAGTTATCTACTAATCTTGGTGTATATCAGCAAGTGTTTACATTAAATAATACACAAAGCATTGAACCCAGGTGGAACCTTAAATACCAGTTCAGACCTGATCAGTCATTTTCTTTGGGTGCAGGCCTGCATAGCCAGACACAACCGCTGGAAGTTTATTTTTATGAAACCAAAAATGCAGGCGGCCAAACTGAGCTGACCAATAAAGAACTTGAATTTGTGAAAAGTGCACATGGTGTTCTGGGCTATGATATAAACTTTTCAAGACATCTGCGGCTGAAAGCCGAAATATACGGCCAGTACATTTATAATGCGGCAGTTGAAAAAATGGCATCTTCTTTCAGTATGCTGAATGCTGGAGCCGATTTTTATTTTCCGGATAAAACAAACCTGGTAAATGATGGCAAGGGATACAACTATGGTATTGAACTGACACTGGAAAAATTCCTGGACAAAGGATATTATTACCTGTTCACTGCTTCCGTGTTCGAATCAAAGTATAAAGGAAGTGATAAGGTATGGCGCAATACGGCCTTTAATAGCAACTTCGCTATGAATTTCCTGGCAGGAAAAGAATTCCGGTTAAATAAAAATGCTTCGATTGGCGTGGATACTAAGATTGCAATGGCAGGCGGGCAACATTATACTCCATTTGATTTTGCTGCGTCGGAAGCTGCTGGCTATGTGGTATTCAGGGAGAATGAGGCCTATAGTTTGCAAAACGATACTTACCTACGCTGGGATTTCAAATTATCCTATAACCGGAACGGCAAACGGGCTACGCAGAAATGGTATATTGATCTTCAAAACATGACCTGCAAGGATAATATTTATATCAGGACACTTAACCCGAAAGACGGAACAACAGGAGTGATCAACCAGATCGGGTTTTTCCCGAATATCAATTATATTGTTACGTTTTGATAGAGACAGGCATGCCTTGTCTCTATCAAAATCCTCCTATTTATATACAACATTCACTATACCTTTATCCTCTTATGTGGCGAACCAACTTCAGGATAGGCTTTGATGATCGGCTGGTAACGATCATCCTCGTGCCGATTGCATCTCTTATCATTCCTTTCGTTTTCTTTGGTATGCGGCTGGATAAGCAACCCTATTTTACCTGGAATATTTACCTGAGTGTGCTGATCATTACCACTGTTATCTGGCTGGGCAACCGTTATATCCTGATCTGGGCCCGTACCCGTTATCCTGATTTTGAAGATGTAAGAAAAAGATTACGGCTACAGTCCATTGCAATGTTTGTTTTTACAATTGCGGCCAATAATCTTTTGGGTTATTGGCTTGATGCATGCGGATTAAAAGAAAGACACCATTATGCAGGATATGACTGGATCAATATCATCACCAGTTCCAATGCCGCAGCTCTGTTCTGCTCGCTTACGGTGATAGCGATCTATGAAAGCATTTATTTCATGAATGAGCTGAGGAAATCAGTAGAAGAAAAAGAAATGCTGAAACGGGAAAGTCTCCGGGCAGAATTAAATGCATTGAAGACACAGGTAAATCCTCATTTTCTTTTCAACAATCTGAATACACTCGTTTCAGTGATACCTGAAAATCCTAAACTGGCCGTTGATTTTGTACAACAGCTATCGAAGTTGTATCGCCATATACTGGAAGTAAAAGATGAGCAAAGTATTTTATTGAAAGATGAACTGGATGTAATGAAAGCGTATGCATTTTTATTGCAGACACGATTTGGCGAAAATCTTGATATAGTGATTGAAGTTCCGGAAGAAAAGTTAAATAAGAGAATAGTGCCGCTTTCGTTACAGATACTGATGGAGAATGCGATCAAACATAATATTGTTTCTTCTGATAAGCCTTTGAAGATAGAAGTGTTTGCACAGAATGGACGATTACTGGTAAGCAATAATCTTCAGAAGAAGAACCAGGTAAATGAATCGACGGGAATAGGGTTGGACAATATCCGCAACCGCTATAAGCTTCTCGGAAACGGACAGGTGGAAGTAATGGAGAACGGATCGGATTTTACTGTTTCTATTCCTTTAATTGAAAATTGATATGAGGGTCATTATTATAGAAGATGAAATACCGGCAGCCAACCGGCTTGCCAAAATGCTGCAGTCCATCACTGATGAATTAGAAGTGGTCAAAAAAATTGACAGCGTAGAAGCTGCCGTTAAATTCATTGGATCCGCTGAAAACATCGACCTTATTTTTATGGATATACAATTGGCTGATGGATTGAGCTTTGATATATTTCAACAAACAAAGGTAAAGGCACCCGTAATTTTCACCACGGCATTTGATCAGTATACATTAAAGGCATTCAAGGTAAACAGCATTGATTATCTTCTTAAACCAATAGATGAAAAAGAACTTGAACAGGCCGTTGAAAAATACAGGCAGTTATATTCTCAAAAAGAAAATGGGATTTCAGAAAAGATCCTGAAAATGGTACAGGAGATGAATACGGTCCGCTATAAAGAAAGATTACTGATCAAGCGGGGTCAGCAACTGAGTTATTTAAAAACAGAATCCACTGCTTATTGCTATGCCGATGGCAAGCTTTGTTATGCTGTTGATTTTACCAATAATAAATACATGCTGGAAAGCAATCTTTCACAATTAGAAGAACAATTACAACCCAATAAATTTTACCGGATCAATCGCCAGTTGCTGGTAAATATAGAAGCGGTCAGCAAAGTGCATACCTGGCTTGGGGGAAGATTGAAACTGGAGCTATTACCATCTACTACTTCAGACACGGTAGTGAGCCGTGAAAGAGTAAATGGATTTAAAGAATGGCTGGGGCAGTAAACGAAACTTATCGAATACATTTAAAAGGAGAATTAAATATCTAAAAAAACAATCCCATTCTCTATTAAAGGTTGCTGGTCATGACTAAGTGAGTAAAGAAGAGAACGAAGATCCGCCAATTGGCGGACGCAACAGACGATGATAGTAGTAATACAGCCCGTCCCATAAGTGAATCAAATTTAACAGGCGAAAATTTGTATTAACAGTTGTTAATAATTAACTTTAGGATGTAGTTGTTACGATGACATATATTTGAAAAGAGAGGGTAAAGCTTCTGAAAATGGTCAGAAGACGCAAACGAACCCGGTACCTACCCTACGCCGGTTTTTTGAAAAGTTTCATTAAACTAATCCGCATTGACTGACACAATTATTAACCTCGAAACCGTTAATCCAATTGAGTTCTTCGGAGTAAATAACGGTAAACTGGACATCCTCAAAAAAAAATTCCCACTTCTAAAAATTCTTTCCCGCGGTAAACAGATCAAATTGAGTGGCGCGCCTGAACAAGTAGAAAGCGCCAGGGAAAAGATCTCACTCATTGTATCGTACCTCGAAAGAAATGGCCACATGAGTCAGAATTATTTTGAGCAGGTGATCGGTGGCGATGACGCCGAAACAATTGACAATTTTACAGAACGAAATCCAAATGAAGTTTTAGTGTTTGGTCCTAATGGCAAATCAGTTCGTGCCAGGACGGCCAACCAGAAAAAAATGGTACAGGAAGCGGAAAAAAATGACATCCTGTTTGCCATCGGGCCTGCCGGTACCGGTAAAACCTATACAGCAGTGGCCCTTGCTGTAAGAGCTTTAAAAAATAAACAGGTAAAAAAGATCATTCTTACAAGACCTGCTGTAGAAGCTGGTGAAAGTCTTGGCTTTTTACCCGGCGATCTGAAGGAAAAAATTGATCCTTACCTACGTCCTTTGTATGATGCGCTGGACGATATGATACCTGCGGATAAGCTGGGCTATTATATGACAACAAGAACTATAGAGATAGCACCGCTGGCTTATATGCGTGGCCGAACACTGGATAATGCTTTTATCATATTGGATGAGGCACAGAATGCTACGGATCTGCAAATAAAAATGTTCCTGACGCGTATCGGCGCCAATGCCAAAGCTATCATTACCGGTGATATGACCCAAGTGGATCTTCCACGCAACCAACGGAGTGGTTTGGTAACGGCTGTACGAATTCTTCAAAACATTGAAGGCATCGCTCATATAGAACTGGATGAAGAGGACGTAGTTCGTCACCGCCTGGTAAAGCAGATACTTCGTGCCTATACTAAAGAACATGAAAAAGAAAATCCGCAGGAGGCAGCTGCTCTCCGATCACTGGGAATAATAAAAAAGGCCCCGGATAAAGTAAAAGAATAAGTACAATAAGTTTATTTTGCTACAGCACTGAAAAAGTTTCATTCCCCCAAAAAGGAAATGAAACTTTTTTTGTGCCTGCCCTATGTTATGCAGGTTGGCAATATTTTAATAATTACATTTACGGATGAAAAAGATTTTTTATTGCGGTTCACTGCTGCTTGTAAGTTTGATTGCCTGTAATAGTGATGACAGGCAATCAACCTCTACTACTTCAGACAGCGCTGTCGATGCCGCCCGTAATTTTATACAAGCCGCACTGGTTGGTGATTTTGAAAGAGCCCAAAAATTTATGGTCAATGATTCATTAAATCATGAAGATCTTAATGCCATACAAAGACTGAACGAAAGATTGTCTAAAGAAGAAAAAGAAAAATACCAGGAAGCATCTATACGTATTCATCAGGACAGAAAATTGGATGATTCAACACGCATCATTTATTATTCCAACTCGTTCAAGAATAAAAAAGATTCGCTGAAAGTGATCAAAATAAACAATGAATGGCTGGTAGATTTTAAATTCATGTTTCATAAGACCGATAGCCTGCAATGATAAAAAATATCCTGCTGATTGGGTTGGGTGGTGGCTTTGGCAGCATAGCCCGTTACCTGTGCCAGAAATGGTTCATGGATCATCATCCCCATGCTTATCCGTGGGGAACATTTGCTGTAAATATTACAGGTTGCTTTTTGATAGGCCTCTTTTGGGGCATTGCGTTTAAATCATTTGCAGAAAATGAAAGTTGGAAATTATTTTTGATGACAGGTATTTGCGGTGGCTTTACCACTTTTTCGGCTTTTACTCTTGAAGGCATCGGATTAGTAAAAGAACAAAGGCTGGGATTATTTTTCCTTTATATTGGTGGAAGCGTTTTAATAGGATTGCTTGCCACTTATGCAGGTATGAAAATTTCCCGCGGATAATCAATTAATATTGCATATTATTTCAGAAAAAAACTCATAAACTTTAGTCCGCATGTTAACAGTTAATCATCCATGGCACGGGGCCCATTTTGGAGAAAAAGCTCCCCAAAAAATCAATGCGCTGATCGAGATACCGCAAGGTTCAAGGGCAAAATATGAAGTAGATAAAGCTACCGGCTTATTGAAATTAGACAGGGTGATCTATTCTTCCTTTCATTACCCGGTCAATTATGGTTTTATTCCGCAAACGCTGGGACAGGACAATGATCCACTTGATATTCTTGTACTATGTTCCCAATCCATCCAATCACTTTGCCTGGTAGAAGCCAATGTGATCGGGAATATGCAGATGATCGACAATGGAGAAGTGGATGACAAAATTATAGCAGTGGCTGCTAAAGATCCTTCTGTTAACCACTATCACAATATTGAAGATCTGCCGGATCACTTTCTGCTTGAACTAAGAAATTTCTTTGAACAATACAAAGTATTGGAAAATAAAAAAGTCGAAATTGATAATTTCCAGGATAAATATACTGCGTGTAAAATTATTGAAAATGCCATTACTTACTATAAGGAGAACTTCAAACACTGATTGGTGAAACCGCTTCAAAGAAA